>DASWAI010000191.1:0-2300 GCA_036391215.1 Gemmatimonadales bacterium | reverse complement strand
TCACCTGGCACAGCCGCAGCCGGTCCGCGTTGGGGTGCGGGGCGACGGACTCCACCAGCGCCACGCGGATCTCGCCGAGCCCGGCGTGCACGGACTCGACCGCGTCCACCGGCGCACCGAGCATGCCGAGCCGGGCGACGACGTCCCGTGTCTCCAGCGGGCGCCGGAGGAAGTCCTCAAGCCAGCGGCGGGAGACGTTCATGCGCTCCCCTTCCCGGCGGGGGCGAACTGCTCGAGGAAGCGCATGTCGCCCTCGTAGAAGAGCCGGATGTCCGGCACGCCGTAGCGCAGGAGCGCGATCCGGTGGGGGCCCATGCCCCAGGCGAACCCGGTGTAGCGCTCGGGATCGAGCCCGCCGTTCACGAGCACGTTGGGGTGCACCATCCCCGAGCCGAGGATCTCCATCCACCCGGTTCCCTTGCACGCGGGGCAGCCGCTCCCATGACAGAGCTGGCATTCGACGTCCATCTCCGCCGAAGGCTCGGTGAACGGGAAGAACGAGGGGCGGAAGCGGACCCTGGTCGCGGGGCCGAAGAACCGCCGCGCGAACTGGGCGAGCGTGGCCTTCAGGTCCACGAAGGAGATCCCCTCGTCCACGGCCAGCCCCTCGATCTGGGAGAAGCCGGGCGCGTGCGACGGGTCGAACGGGTCGTTCCGGTAGACCATGCCGGGCATCACCACCCGGATGGGCGGCGCGGAGGCCTGCATGACCCGGATCTGCACCGGCGACGTATGGGTGCGGAGCAGGAGCCGGCCCCCGTGCGGGGCTTCGGCGACGGGCGGCGCGTCGACGTAGATGGTGTCGTGCAGGTCCATCGCCGGGTGGTCCGGCGGGAAGTTGAGCGCGCCGAAGTTGAGCCAGTCGGTCTCCACCTCCGGCCCGACGGCGACGGTGAACCCCAGCTCGCGGAAGATGCCGAGCAGCTCGTCGATCACGCGGGTGACGGGGTGCTCGGCGCCGGCCCAGCGCCGGCGGGGCGGCATGGTCAGGTCAACCGCTTCGCCGCCCGAGCGGCGCTCGGCCTCCAGCGCGGCCCGGCGGCCCTCGATCCGGGCCTCGGCCTCGGCCTTGAGCCGGTTCACCGCCGCGCCGAACGGCCTGCGCTGCTCCAGCGGCAGCGCGGGAAGCCGCTTCAGCAGCCCGCTGATGGCGCCGCTCTTCCGCCCGAGCAGGGCGATCTCTTCGGCTTCGAGCTGGACGGCGTCCAGCGCCGGAATGCGCTCCACCCGGGGGAGGAGCGCGTCGAGGTCGGGATAGCCGGTCGGCTCAAGTGCCATAGCGCGCGGGCGTGAGGGCCAAGGGCGTCGGGGCCGTATGCGAGCGTGGGGCCGTCCGCGCCGGGCGGGCGGCCCCACGGGCGGAGGCTCGCGTCGGGAGCAGGTCCAAGGGGAGCGTCCCTTAGGACTGGCCCTTCGCGACCTCCGCGATGCGCGAGAACGCATCGGCGTCCCGCACGGCGAGGTCGGCGAGCACCTTCCGGTTGATCTCGACGCCCGCCTTCTTGAGGCCCGCCATCAGCCGGCTGTAGCTCAGGCCGTGGAGCCGCGCCGCGGCGTTGATGCGCGTGATCCAGAGCGCCCGGAACTCGCCCTTCTTCTTGCGGCGGTCCCGGTAGGCGTAGCGCATGCCGCGCTCGACCGTCTCCTTGGCCGCCTTGTACAGCTTGCTCCGGCCGCCGCGCGCGCCCTTCGCGGCCTCCATGTACTTCTTCTTGCGGGCGTGGTGCGCGACGCCGCTCTTCACGCGAGGCATAGTACCCTCAGGCCAGGAGGAGGCGGTTGACGCGGGGAAAGTCGGCCGAGCTCACGAGGTCGCCCTTCTTGAGCCGGTTCTTCCGCTTGCGCGTCTTCTTGGTCAGGATGTGCGAGTGGTTCGCGTGGAACCGCTTCAGCTTGCCCGACCCGGTGCGGAGGAACCGCTTGGTGGCCGCCCGCTTGGTCTTCTGCTTTGGCATGTGACTCCCGTCTACTTTGGCGCGATCACCATGGTCATGTTGCGGCCCTCGAGCTTGGCCTCCATCTCGATCTTCCCGATGTCGGCCAGCGCGGCCGCCACCCGGTCCAGCACCGCCCTGCCCAGGTCCAGGTGGGCGATCTGCCGCCCCCGGTACATCATGGTCACCTTGACCTTGTTGCCGTCGCCCAGGAACTCCCGCGCGTGGCGCGTCTTGAAGTCGAAGTCGTGGTCGTCGATTCCCGGCCGGTACTTCACTTCCTTGAGCTGGATGACGTGCTGCTTCTTCTTGGCCGCCCGTGCGGCCTTCGCTTCCTCGAACTTGAACTTCCCGTAGTCCATGATC
>DASWAI010000190.1:0-7214 GCA_036391215.1 Gemmatimonadales bacterium | reverse complement strand
CCGCCCTGGGCGCTCCCGCCCGGATTCGGGTTGCTGGGCGCGGTCGTGGCGTACAGCGGGGGCGATGTCTGGACCAGCGAGACCTCCTTCGGAGTGCCGGCGCCCCGATGAGCCGGGTCGTCCGGGTTGCCGCCGGGCAGGGGTTCTGGGGCGACTGGCTCGAGGCGCCGGTCCGGCAGGTGCAGGGCGGGCCGATCGACTATCTCATGATGGACTACCTGGCCGAAGTCACCATGTCCATCCTGCAGAAGCAGCGCTCGCGCGACCCCGCCGCCGGATATGCCCGGGACTTCGTGCCGGCCATGGAGCGCATCCTGGCGGCTGTGGCAGCGAAGGGGATCCGGGTGACCTCCAACGCCGGCGGGGTGAACCCGCGCGGCTGCGCCGACGCCGTCCTCGACGTCGCGCGGCGCCTCGGGCTGGGCGGGAAGATCCGGGTGGGATTGGTCACCGGCGACGACATTCTCGACCGGCTGGACGAGCTGCTGGCCGCGGGCCACGAGCTGCGCGACCTCGACACCGGCCGCCCGCTGAGCGACATCCGCGACCGGGTCCGGTCGGCGAACGCATATCTCGGCATGGCGCCCGTAGTGGAGGCGCTCCGGGGCGGCGCGAATATCGTGATCACCGGCCGGGTCACCGACACCGGCCTCACGCTGGGTCCGCTGGTGCACGAGCTGGGCTGGCGCCGGGACGACTGGGACCGGATCGCGGCCGGAACGGTCGCCGGTCACATCATCGAGTGCGGCGCGCAATCGTCCGGCGGGAACCTGCTCAAGGACTGGCGCAAGGTGCGGGGGCTCGAGCGGGTCGGCTTCCCGATCGTCGAGGCGTCGGAGGACGGCGACTTCGTCGTGACCAAGCACCCCGGCACCGGCGGCGTAGTCAACGTGGCCTCGGTGACCGAGCAGCTGGTCTACGAGATGGGCGACCCCCGGAACTACATCACGCCCGACGGGATCGCGGATTTCACCACGATCAGCCTGCGCCCGGCGGGCAAGGACCGGGTACGGGTGAGCGGAATCCGGGGCGCCCCGCGCACCGGGATGCTCAAGGTCTCGATTGCCTACTTCTACGGGTACAAGGCCGTCGGCACACTGGTGTACGCCTGGCCCGACGCCTGCGCCAAGGCCAGGGAAGCGGACCGCGTGCTGCGCGCCCGGCTTGCGGACCTGGGCCTCGAGTTCGAGCAGATCCTGACCGAGTTCGTGGGCGCCGACGCCACCCACGGCCGGCTCGCGGGTCCGCCCGATCCCGACGCGCCCGAGGTCCAGCTCCGGATCGGCGTGCGGGCGCGGGAGAAAGCGCCGGTGGAGCGGTTCACCCGCGAGCTGGCCCCGCTCGTGCTGACCGGCCCGCCCAGCGTGACCGGGTTCGCCGGGGGCCGGCCCCAGGTGGAGGAGATCGTGGCATACTGGCCCGCGCTGGTGGACCGGCGGCAGATCGAGCCGCGGGTGCGGGTGGAGATCCTGACGGCGTGAGAGGTGAGGAGTGAGAGGTGAGAAGGGAGTCGTGCTCATGCAGCTCCGATGGCTGGCGCACGCCCGCTCGGGCGACAAGGGCAACACCGCCAACGTCGGGCTCATCGCGCTCGAGCCGGAGCTGTACCCGCTGCTCGCGCGGACGGTGACCGTCGCCCGGGTCGCGCGGCATTTCCGCGGCATCGTGAACCGGGTCGAGCGCTTCGAGCTGCCCAATCTGGGCGCGCTCAACTTCCTCCTGCACGACGCGCTCGACGGCGGCGGCACCATCTCCCTCAAGACCGACGCCCAGGGCAAGGTCTACTCCACCGCACTGCTCCGGATGGAAATCCCCGTTCCGGCGGCCGTGGCCCGGCGTTTTCGCCCGCGCCCGGCCCGCTCCCGGTGAGCGGCGTGCTGCTCGCGTCCCGGGACGCGGGGATCCTCACGCTGACCCTGAACCGTCCCGACAAACGGAACGCGCTGAGCGCGGAGCTGATCGCCGCGCTCGCGAGCGGCGTGCGCGACGCCGGGCTGGATGCCGCGGTGCGCGTGGTGCTGCTCCGGGGGTCGGGGCGGGATTTCTGCGCCGGCGCCGACCTGGCCGAGCTGCTGGCGTCGGCGGACCGGCCGCCCGAGGAGAACGAGGCCGAAGCCCTCCGGCTGGGAGAGCTGTTCCTCGCGCTTCGAGCGCTGCCCAAGCCGGTCGTCGCGGCGGTGCAGGGGAATGCCCTGGCGGGGGGCTGCGGCCTCGCGACGGCGTGCGACCTGGTGCTGACACAGGCCGGTGCCCGCTTCGGCTACCCCGAGATCCAGCGGGGCTTCGTCCCCGCGATGGTGTTGCCGCTGCTCCGGCGGGCCGTCGGCGAGAAGCTCGCCTTCGACCTCGTGGCCACGGGCCGGCTCCTCTCGGCGGAAGAGGCGTGCGCAGCGGGCCTCGCCTCGCGCGTGCTGCCGGCTGAAACCTTCGACGCGGAAGTCGCGTCGGTCGCCGGGGCGCTCGCCGGAGCCAGCGCGACCGCCCTCGGGCTCACGAAGAAACTCCTGTACGAGCTCGACGGTTTGGGCATGACAGCCGGTATAGGGCTGGGCGCCCGGGTGAACGCGCTGGCTCGAAGCACCCCCGAGTTCCGGGAGCTGGTCGAGAAGTTCCTGCGCCGATGACGCGGTGGCGGCGATGGCTGGCCTACGCTGGGTTCGGTGCGGCGGCACTCGCGGTGTGGACCGACCGACGCCCCTTCGCTTGGGCGGCTATCGTGTTGCTGGGGTTGGTGTTAGGAATGAGGCTGGTGGAGCGGGTGCGGTCCCGGCGAGCGGCCTCGGTCCGGGACAGTCTGTCCGAATGACGGGACGCCTGGGCGGCCAGTATGTCCGGCGGCCATGCTGTACAGGGAATTTGCGCCGCTTACCACGCCTTTCACAGCGGCAAGAGTCTTGCACAGCGGCACGTTACGCAATTTCCGGTTTCCTGTCGCTGCGCACTGTGTCTCGAAGTTGGACAAACATCTCTGGGAGGCAACCTTTTTATGAAGCGTCTGCTGAAGGGTGCTGCTGCGCTCGGCCTGATGGCGACCTTGGCCGCCCCGGCCGCCCACGCGCAAACGTCCATCAAGGTGGGCATTGGTGGCGGCGTCTCCATCCCCACCGGGTCGCCGCTCAAGGACGACGTGAAGACCGGCTGGAACGGCACCGCCAACCTGCAGTTCAAGCCGGCCGGGAGCCCGCTCGGCTTCCAGGTCGACGGCATGTACCAGCAGCTCAAGGCCACGACCGCCGCGGCCGCGCTCGGGCTCGACAAGGACGAGATCTGGAGCGGGACCGGCGACGTCGTGTTCTGGTTCCCGGTGGCGAGCGAGACCAAGATCCACCCCTACCTGCTCGGCGGCGGCGGCGTCTACAACATCAAGGCCAAGCCGACGACCGGGACGTCCGTCTCCAGCACGAAGTTCGGGATCAACGTGGGCGCCGGGTTCGACTTCGACATCCAGGACAAGATCGGGATCTTCGTCGAGGGCCGGTTCCACAACGTCTTCGTGACCGGCAGCGACGCGAAGTTCATCCCCATCAGCGCCGGCATCCGCTTCGGCGTCTGACAATCGGCGCCCGACCCGGCCGATGCAACAAACTGCCCCGCCGTCCGGCGGGGCAGTTCGCTTTTGCGACGCTGTCCGATTCCGGTGCTCTTGACCAATGGCCGGCTGCTCTCAAACATTGAGTGTAGCTCTTCACTGACGGAGCGTCGTTATGCGGTTGTCGCGTTCGCTCGCCCTTGGAACCGCGCTCACCCTGGCCGCGAGCGTCGCCGCGGCCCAGCAGCAGTCTCCCTTCACATTCGGCTTTGGCGGCAGCGTCACCGTGCCCGTCGGCGATGCCCGCGGCGGCCTCGGAGACGTCGGTCCCTCGCTCTCGCCCGGCTGGCAGGGCATGGGGCTCTTCCAGATCCGGCCCTTCGGGAACACGCTCGGCTTCCAGCTCGACGGCACCTACCAGCGGGTGGGCCCCACCGCCCTGAGCTTCGCCGGCCGGCAGCAGTTCAACGGCACCGCCAACGTGGTCTATGAGTTCGGCCACACCCGGACCACCAAGGTCGTGCCGTACGTTATCGGGGGTGCCGGGGTCTATAGCTTCCGGGGCCACTTCGACTCCAGCTCCACCCGGTTCGGGCTCAATGCCGGCGCTGGGCTCAACCTCAATTTCGGGCCGGGGACCTTGTTCCTCGAGAGCCGCTTCCACAACGTCTTCGGCGCCGGCTTCAACGCGGACGGCTCCAGCGCCTCCGCCCAGCTCGTACCGATCACCGCGGGCTTCAAGTTCGCCGGCCCGTGAACCGCGGGAACGAACCCGGCGGCAGCGGCGAGGGGGCCTCGTAATGGGGGCCCCCTCGGGCGTTCCGGCCGGCCGGCTGCGGTTGTACGGCCGGCCGTAACATCCTACCTTCCGACTGGTCCATTCTCTGCCCGTCCGGCACCATTGGGCCGCCCGGGCCGCTGGCTTCATTTCGCGGCCGCCGGATTCCCTGATCGAGCAACCGGTCGTGTGCCCTCCGGGGAATCCTGCGCGGTCGCCGTGCAGGATAGCAGATGCGTCATGCGCTTCGTGTCCGGCTCGGCCTGCTCTTTCTGGTCGCGCTGGGCCTGGTGGCAACCGTCGTCGTTGTGTCCTACCGCACCATCGAGCGCTTCACCGCGGCCAGCGATGAGGCGGCCCGCACCAGCCGCATCCTGCTTCAGCTCGAGCGGATCTTCTCTACCGTCCAGGATGTAGAGACGGGACAGCGCGGCTTCCTCCTCACCGGTGATGCGCGGTACCTCGCCCCGTACACCCAGGCGCTGAGACGGATTCAGGCCCAGCGCGGCCAGCTCGCCCGCCTCACCGCGGCCTTGCCCGGCGATTCCGCCCGGATCGCGGCCGCCCAGCGACAAATCGACGCGAAGCTCGCCGAGCTGGACGAGACGATCCGCGCGTATCGCGAGCGGGGGCCGGAAGCCGCCCGCGCGATCGTCCGCAACGACGGCGGCCGTTTGATCATGGACAGCCTCCGCACCCTCATCGGGGCGATGGAGATCGACCGGGAGGAGCAGCTGCGGACCGCCACGACGGCGTTGCGGATCGGTGCCGACGGCGCAGTGACGACCACGGTCGGCCTGGCCGGCCTGGCCGTGCTGCTGCTCGGCGCCGTGTTCATGCTCGGGGTGCGCTACCTCCGGGAGCGGGTTCGCGCGGAAGCGGCCCTGCGGGCGGAGGGCGCCGCGCTCGAGGGCAGCGTTAGGCGGCTGAGTGCCGACCTCGGACGCCGGGTGACCGAGTTCGAGACGCTGCTCGACGTGCTCCCGGTCGGCATCGCCGTGGCGGACGGTCCGGACTGCCGCCGCCTCCGGGTCAACGCTGCGTTCGCGGAGATGCACGACATGCCGCCAGGGGCAGAGCGGGGCTGGGTGCCGCCGCCCTGCGCTCGGGCGCTCCGGGCCGGCGCGCCCCTCGCGCCGGAGACCCTGCCCCTCGAGCGCGCGGCCGCAGCGGGCGAGGCGGTCCAGGGTGAGGAATACGATCTGGCGCGGGATGACGGCGGGCCGCGTCATCTCCTGGTCTACGCGGCGCCCCTCCGGGACGAGACCGGACGGTCCCGCGGCGCCGTCGGCGCTTTCCTCGACATCACCGCTCGGAAGCGGGCGGAAGCGGAGAGCCAGCACGCCCAGCAGCTCGTGGTGATCGGCCAGCTGGCGGGCGGCGTCGCGCACGACTTCAATAATGTCCTCACGGCCATCACGGGCTACGCCTCGCTCCTGCTCCGCGGCCTTTCAGCGGACGACCCGCGGCGTCACGATGTCGCCGGGATCCAGGAGGCCTCGGACCGCGCGGCCGCGCTCACGCAGCAGCTGCTCGCCTTCGGCCGGAAGCAGGTGATGCAGCCCACGCTCGTGGATCTGCGCGAGCTGCTCGACGATACGGGGCATCTGCTCGAGCGCCTGATCGGGGAGCACATCGATCTCGCGATCGTGGCCGGCCCCCTCCTGGGTCCCGTGCTCGCCGACCGGAGCCAGCTGGACCAGGTGCTCCTCAACCTGGCCTTGAACGCGCGGGACGCGATGCCGGATGGCGGCCGCCTCACCATCGAGGCGCGGGATACGCCGCTCACCGACGAATACGCGGGCACCCATTTCGCCGTGGCCCCCGGATCCTACGTGCGCATCGCCGTGAGCGACACGGGCCAGGGCATGACCCCGGACGTGCAGGCGCGGATTTTCGAGCCGTTCTTCACGACCAAGCAGCACGGCAAGGGGACGGGGCTCGGGTTGTCCACCGTGTTCGGGATCGTGAAGCAGCTCGGCGGCCACATCTTCGTCTACTCGGAGCCGGGTCACGGCTCCACGTTCAAGGTGTACCTGCCACGCGCCGAGGGAGTGCCGGAGCCGGCCCGGGCGGCCGCGGAGCCCGTGGGGTGGGTAGGGGGGAGCGAGACGGTGCTGGTGGTGGAAGACGACCCCGGGATCAGGGCGCTCGTCGGGCAGGTGCTGGAGATGGCCGGTTACACGGTGATCGAGGCGGGCACCCCAGCCGAGGCGCTCGAGGCGGCCGAGCGGCACGACCGGCCCATCCACCTGCTCCTCACCGACGTGGTGATGCCCGAGCTGACCGGGCGCCAGCTGGCCGGCCGGCTGGCGGGCCAGCGCCCCGGGCTCGCCGTGCTCTACATGTCCGGTTACACCGACGATGCCATCGTGCATCACGGCCGGCTCGATCCCGACACCGCGTTTCTCCAGAAGCCGTTCACGCCCGAGACGCTGCTGCGGCGGGTGCGGGACGTGCTCGATCGGGCCGGGCCCAGGAGCGCGGCCGGCGGGGGGTAGGCGCTCCGCGGCGCCGCGCGCCGCGCGCCGGGTACGGCTCCATCGGGGCGAGCCTGGCATGCTGCGGCATGGCATCGCTCGCCCTGGCCCGCGGACTCCTCGAGCGGCATTTCGGCCACCGCGCCTTCCGGCCGGGCCAGCGTGACGTCGTCGCCTCCGTGCTCGCCGGACGCGACGTGCTCGGCGTCCTGCCCACGGGCGCCGGCAAGTCGGTCTGCTTTCAGGTGCCCGCCCTCGCGCTGGGCGGCCTCACCGTCGTGGTTTCTCCCCTCGTCTCCCTCATGCAGGACCAGGTGGCGGCGGCCGGTGCGCGCGGCATCCCCGCCGCCGCGCTCCACAGCGCGCTGTCACCGGCCGAGCGCACTCGGGTGATGGCCCGCCTCGGCGACCAATCGCTCAGGCTCTT
>DASWAI010000189.1:0-3821 GCA_036391215.1 Gemmatimonadales bacterium | reverse complement strand
AGCTGGCGGCGCTCGTGGAGCGAGCGGGCTATCAGTCGGTTGCGTGTCTCCCGGTCCGATTCGGTCCCGCCGATGTCGGATTGCTCCTCGCCGCCGCGTTCGAGGCCGGGCGATACGACGCCGCCGCGCGCGAGACGCTCGCGCGAGTGGCGGAAGCGATCGCGCCGACGTTTTCCCGCATCGCCCGCCAGCGCGCGGACATCGGGCCCGCCGTTCCGGACCTCACCACGGCGCTCGCGGACGCGTGGACCGAGGCCCGCTCTCCGCGCGACTTCTTTGGCCTCGTCTCCCGGATCTTCCAGGAGACCGTCCCCCACGAGGTGTTCGAGGTGTTGATCCCCGGGCCGTCACCCGGCCGGCAGTACCGGCTGGGGGCGCACGCGGGAGGGCCGCCTTGGGCCGAGGCCGGCCTGGTCGTGGAGAAGGATCGGCTCGATCTCTTTGCGCTGTTCGACGGACGCCCGACACTCGATCTCCGCGAGCCGGCGTCGGACGCGCGCTGGACCGAGCTGTTCGCGGACGCTCTCGAGCCCGGGCAGGCCGTCCGCTCCCTGCTCGGGGTCCGGATCACCTCCGGCGGGCACCTTGCCGGCCACTTGCTCGTGGGGAGCACACAGCCGGGCCTGTACCAGGAGCCGGACCTCGCCGCGCTGGTGCGGCTGGGCGCCATCCTCGGTCCCAAGATCGACTCCTACGTCCTCTCCTCCCAGCTCCACGCGCTGCGAAAGCAGCTGGTGACGCTGCGCAACGCGCCTGCGCACCATGCGCGCGTGGCCGACATGCTGGCGACGACCGCCCAGTTCGCGGAGGCGACCCGCCGGCTCGCGGAAGAGACGCGCGCGCTGCTCCCGTGCGACCGCCTCACGCTTGCGGTGCGGCTATCGGAGGGAGACCGCGTCGTGCTGGTCGAGCCGGGGGAGGCCAAGCACTGGTCGGACCTGCCACTCGTCCCCGTGGCCGGCACGCCGCTCGGGCAGGTGCTCAAGGGCGAGGTGGCGGACGTCGTGACGGAGAGCGCCAAGGCGACGGAGCTGATCGTGCCGCTCCGGGCATCGGGCCGGATCGTGGGCGCGCTCACGCTCGAGGCCCGGGGCTTCGGAGCGATTGGCCCCGCCGACGTGGCGCCGGTTCAGCAGCTCGCCGACCTGGTCGCCCCGTACGTGGAGCTGGTGCGCCGGGCCGCGTTGCTGCCCGCGCCCGTCATGCCCGGCTGGAAGCGCGTCGGCTGAACGCCGGCGGCGCCCGCGTCAGGGGTTGGTGGGGCGGATATCCAGCTCGCTCACCAGCGCGCGCTCCGGCAACTCGAGCACGTGCAGAATGGTAGAGGCGACGTCCTCGGGCTTGAGGATCTTGTCGGGATCGGCCTTGAGCAGGGGTTGGTCGCGGAGCATGGCGGTCCCGACCGAGCCCGGGCAGACCGCCACCACCCGAATGCCGTCCCGCCGCACCTCCAGCATCAATGACTTGGAGAAGCCGAGGACGGCGTGCTTCGATGCGGCATAGGCGGTGCCGCCGACGAAGCCGTTGCGCCCGGCCAGGCTCGCCACGTTGACGACGGTTCCGCGCCGGCGCCGGCGCATCTCCGGCAGCACCTCCCGGGTCATCAGGAAGAGGCTCCTGAGGTTGGTGGCCATCGTCCGGTCCCAGTCGGCCGGCGTCAGCTCCTCGAACGGCTTTGCGATCAGGACGCCCGCGTTGTTGACCAGGGCATCCACGGCGCCAAGGGCGTCGGCGACGTGGCGCACGATGGCGGGCGCGTCCCGCTCGTCGCCAACGTCACCGGCGCGGCCGGCGGCCCGGATGCCGGCCGCGGCCAGCTCGCCGAGCAGGGCGTCGACCCGGGAGACGGTGCGGGCGCAGACGCCCACCTGCCAGCCGGCGCGGCCCAGGGCGAGGGCCGTGGCGCGGCCGATGCCTTCGGTCGCGCCGGTGACGAGGGCGGTTCGTGTGGGAGGCATGGGGCAAAGATAGGCGCGCCCGCGGACTACCGCCGCAACGCCGCCAGCTCCCGCTGGAGATGGTCCAGCCGCTCCATCACGGCCCGGTGCTGCTGCTCAGCCTCGTCGGGGTGCCGGCCGCGGAAGTAGATCGTGCCGTTGGGGTACAGCATCGCGCTGTCGATCTCTCCGAGCGTGTCGAATCCACGCTCGTGGGCTTTGGCGATGAGCTCGCCGGCGTTGACGTGCAGCCGGCGCAACTCCGCCTCCTCGAGGCGGCCGCCCTTGATCAGGGTCACGTCGCGATCAGCGTCGGTAAGCTTCTCCTGCGAGGGCCCTCGGTAGTAGTGGCGTACCAGGAGCGCGTTGCACACCATCAGCGAGGCCGCTCCGACCAGACCGCCCAGCAGCGACGTGTCGTTCCCGATGATCGCGTTCTGCACCGTGTTCGAGAGCGTGAGCAGCACCACGAGATCGAACGGATTGAGCTGGGCCAGCATCCGCTTCCCGAACCAGCGGAGCGAGAAGACCAGGAACAGATACACCGCCACGGGACGCAGCAGCTTCTCCACCCAGTGCTCCCAGTCGTTGGTCATCTCGGGCGTTCCCAGCGCCAGCACGTCCCGCCACACGCTCAGCAGGTGACTCTCCATCGAGTGGCCCTTTCCGCGATTAGCTTGCGTTCGATGTCGCTTCCCCTCGCCCACCCGATTGTACGCCCCAACCCCGGCGGCCGGAAGCCGGACGAGCCGCCGCCCGGATGGCGCGAGCGGCTCCGCGCGCTCCGGAATCTGCCGGCCCTCCTCCGGCTGGTCTGGACGACGGAGCCCCGCTACGTCGTCGGGATCCTGTCGCTCCGGGTCGTCCGGGCCGCGGTGCCGCTCGGCGTCCTGTGGGTAGGCAAGCTGATCGTGGACGAAGTGGTCACGGCGATCGGGCGGCCGCCGGGCGAAGTCCCGTGGGCGCGGCTCGGGACGCTGCTTGCGATCGAGCTCGCCATCGCCATCGTCGGCGAAGGCCTCTCCCGGTTGTCGGCGCTGCTCGAGAGCCTGCTGGGCGACCTGTTCGCCAACCGGACGAGCGTGGACCTCATGCGGCACGCCGCGACGCTCGATCTGGAGCAGTTCGAAGACCCGGACCTCTACGACAAGCTGGAGCGCGCCCGGCGGCAGACGGTCAACCGGATCGGACTGTTCACGCTGCTCCTCTCCACGCTGCAGGACCTCATCACGCTCCTGACCCTGTCGGCCGCGCTCGCGGCCTACGTGCCGTGGCTCCTGCTGCTGCTGGCGCTCGCCGTGCTGCCGTCCATGCTGGGCGAGACCCACTTCGCCTCGCTGGGCTACTCGCTGCTCTATTCCTGGACGCCCGAGCGGCGGCTTCTCGATTACCTCCGCTACATCGGCGCGAGCGACGTCTCGGCCAAGGAGGTGAAGCTCTTCGGGCTCTCGGACTTCCTGGTGGGACGGTACGAGCGGCTGAGCCGGGAGTTCTACGAGGCCAACAAGGCACTGGCCGTGAAGCGGAGCCTCGTGTCCAGCCTGCTCGCGACCGTGGGTACGCTCGGCTACTACGGCGCGTACGTGGTCATCATCTACCTCACCGTGACCGGCCATCGCGGGCCTGCCGGCGTATTCACCATCGGCGTGCTCACTTTCCTCACCGGCTCTTTCCGGCAGAGCCGGGATCTGATCCAGCGGGTGCTCCTCTCGCTCACGCAGGTGTTCGAACAGAGCCTCTACCTGGATGACCTCTTCAGCTTCTTCGCGCTCGAGCCGCGGATCCGGGGCGCGGCGGGGGCGCGGCAGGTGCCGGTGCCGATCCGCGATGGGTTCGTCTTCGAGGACGCGGGGTTCCGCTATCCCGGCTCGGACCGCTGGGCCG
>DASWAI010000188.1:0-15213 GCA_036391215.1 Gemmatimonadales bacterium | reverse complement strand
GATCGCAAGGAGGTCGAGGTGGACGGCGCGGGCATCACGATCGTGCTCTGGGACCTGGCGGGGCGCGACGGGCACGAGGACATCACGGCGAGCTATCTCCGCGGCGCGCACGGCATTCTCTACGTGGCCGACGGCACCCGGCGGGAAACGTGGGACCAGCTACCGGAGCTGAGGGTGCTCGCGCGGGACGCGGCCGGCGACGTGCCCGGCCTCCTCGCGCTCAACAAGGCCGACCTGGCGGACCAGTGGGCGCTGGCGCGGCGGGACGAGGAGGCGCTCGCGCGCGACTGGGGCCTGGTGCGCACCAGCGCCAAGACCGGCGACGGCGTGGAGGATGCGTTCCAGCGCCTGGCCCGGGCGACGCTCGCGGCAAAGGAGGCTCGGCAATGACGGCGACGGCGGGACCATCGGTCCGGGTGGACGCGTTCGGGCTCACCGACCCCGGGCGCGTGCGGCAGAGCAACGAGGACCACTACGTCATCGTCTCGCTCCAGAAGACGGTGCAGGTGCGCCAGGCGAGCCTGCCCGACGCGCGGGCCTTCGACGGGCTGCGCGGGCCGGAGGCGTTGCTCTTCGTCGTGGCCGACGGGGTAGGCGGCCGGCCGGGCGGCGCGCGCGCGAGCGAGACGGCGATCACGGCGCTGGTCGAGTACATCGGCCAGGCAGCCGGCTGCTTCCACAACCTCGACGTGGACCGGGAGCACGAGTTCCTGGAGCAGCTGGAGCGGGCGGTGCACCAGGCGCACGAGCGCGTCGCCCCCACGGCCGGCGCCCGAGGCTACGGCCCGGCCACGACGCTCACCATGGCGACGCTGGTGTGGCCGCGCGCGTATCTCGTGCACGTGGGCGACAGCCGGGCCTTCTACGTCAGGAAAGGACGGCTCCGGCAGCTCACCCGCGACCAGACCATGGGCGAGTACATGGTGGAGGCGGGCGCCTGGACCGAAGACCAGGCCCGGGCGGCGCCGCGCGCCGGCGTGCTGGCGAGCGCGGTGGGCGGGAACGAGATGACGCCGGCAGTGGGGCTGGTGGATCTCCAGCCGGGCGACGTGCTGCTGCTCTGCAGCGACGGGCTCACCAAGCACGTGCCGGACGAGCGGATCGCGCAAATCCTGGCCTCCGCGCCGGACGCCGAGCGGGCCTGCCGGGAGCTGGTAGCGGCGGCGTTGGCCGGCGGCGGCAGCGACAACGTCACGGTGATCGTGGCGCGGATGCAGGGGTGATGCTTCCCCGGGGCGCCGGGCTGCTGCACGACCCCAGGCTCAACAAGGGCACCGCGTTCACCCCGGCCGAGCGGGACGCCCTCGGACTCCACGGCCTGCTCCCGCCCCGGGTGTTCACGCAGGAAGAGCAGGAGCGGCGCATCCTGGCGAGTCTCAGGCGCACCGAGTCTCCCCTCGCCAAGTACCTCTTCCTCATGGACCTGCTCGACCGGAACGAGCGGCTGTTCTTCCGGACGGTCGGCGACAACCTGGCCGAGCTGCTGCCGATCATCTACACGCCGACGGTGGGCGAGGCGTGCCGGCGGTTCGGTGCCATCTTCCGCCGGCCGAGAGGGCTTTACGTGTCGGCCAGGGACCGGGGACGGGTGCGCGAGATCCTGGGCAACTGGCCCGAGCGCCGGGTCGGCGTGGTCGTCGTGACCGACGGCGAGCGCATTCTCGGCCTGGGCGATCTCGGCGCGCACGGGATGGGGATCTCGATCGGGAAGTTGACGCTCTATACGGCGTGCGGCGGCCTCGATCCGGCGCTGGGCCTGCCGGTGATGCTCGATGCCGGCACCGATAACGAGGAGCTCCGGCTAAACCCCGACTACATCGGCCTGCCCGAGCCGCGGATCCGCGGCGCCGCCTACCAGGATCTGCTCGACGAGTTCGTCGAGGCAGTGGGCTTGGTCTTTCCCGGCGCGCTGATCCAGTTCGAGGACTTCGCCACGCCCAACGCGGTCCGCCTGCTCGACCGCTACCGGGAGCGGGCCTGCGTCTTCAACGACGACCTGCAGGGCACCGCGGCCGTCGTGCTCGCCGGCCTCCTGAACGCGGGGCGGCTCACGGGTGCCGCGCTGGCCGATCAGAAGATCCTCTTCGTCGGCGCCGGCGTGGCGGTCGGCGTCGCCGACCTCTTCGTCGCGGCGCTCGGCCGCCAGGGCATGGCGGCGGAGAACGCCCGGCGCCGCTGCTGGTTCTTCGACCGCGACGGGTTGATCGTCGAGGGGAGGGCGGCGCTCGCGCCGCACCAGCGGCACTACGCGCACCCGCACGCCGCCGAGCGCGATCTCGTCGCCGCGATTCGGGCGCTCCGGCCCACCGCGCTGATCGGGCTGTCGGGGCACCCCGGGGTCTTCGGCGAGCCGGTCCTCCGGGCGATGGCGGAGATCAACCCGCGGCCCATCGTCTTCGCGATGTCCAATCCGACCGCCCACGCCGAATGCACCGCCGAAGCCGCCTATCGGGCGACGGCCGGCCGGGTGGTTTTCGCGAGCGGGAGCCCCTTCGCGGCCGTGGAATGGGAGGGGCGGCGCCACGAGGTGGCCCAGGCGAACAACGCGTACGTCTTTCCCGGCGTGGGACTCGGGGTCGTCACCTGCGGGCTCCGGCGGGTGACCGACTCGATGTTCCTGGCCGCGGCCGACGCGCTGGCGGCGGCATCGCCGGCGGAGCGCGATGGCGGCGCGGTATATCCCCCGATCGCGCGGCTCCGGGAGGTGTCGCTGTTGGTCGCCGAGGCGGTGGCACGGGTGGGGTTCCACGAGGGGCTTGCCTCCGGGCCCGCGCCGGCGGACCTGCGGGAGCACCTGCGCTCGGCGGTTTACGAGCCGGCGTACCCGGGCTACCTGCCGGGCTAGCCCCGGGCGGCGTGGGGCCGGAGGCTGCCCCCACCGGCATGCGATCTGCCCCTCCTGGCTGCCGGGTGGGCCCGGCCCGGAAACAGGCCCTCCCGACCGCCGCGGGAGCATCGTATTCCGGCGGCCGGTCGCAACAGTCGTTGCGCATCCTCCACAACCTGCAGGAGCGCCGGGAGGCCCGATGGCGGAGAGGGCACGCCTTGATCCACCGCGCCGGCCCCCTTCGAGGCCGGGCGCCGGGGAGCGCCTCGGGGCGCCCTGGGGCGCCGGCCGTGCGTCGGCCATCGCGGCGGAGCGGGTGCTCCAGCTGCTCAGCTCGAGCCGTTACCGCAAGGGCAGCCTCGAGCAGATGGAATTCTCCCGCTGCCGGTCCCATCTCCTCGCGACCCTGCACCGGTGCACCCGGGCGGGCACTCCGGTTCAGCTCACCCTGATGGCGTTCCCCTTCAAGGTCCCCAACCCCGCAAAGGTGGGCTCGCGCACCCTGCCGGATCTGGCGGAGCTCACCGCCATTCGGTGGTGCCAGGCGCTCGGCGCCCGGGTCGCCGAGATCTATTCGCCGGGCCTCCGGCTGGAGATCATCCATGACGGCGCATTGATCGCGGAGGTGTTCGGGGTCGCGCCGGCGGAGGTGCGCGCGTACGAGGAGTACTTCGGCCGCCTGGTCCAGGCCGCCGGCGCCAAGGGTACGATCCGCTGCCATGACTTCGACGTGCTGCAGCGGCGGGCCGGGCTCGACCCGTCCCCGGCGCTCGACCACCTGCGGGAGGAAGCCGCGCACTGGTGGCGCTTCTCCCGTGACACGCCTGGCTGGCGGGCATCCTTCTCCAAGACGCTCGGCATGCTGCAGCTTCGCGAGCTTTCGCCGGAGGCGGCCGGACGGCTGCTGCAGGCGGCCGGCAGCGGGTCACTGCCGCCGGAGTATGCCCGCGTGGAGGAGCGCGTGCACCAGGCCATGATGGCCTACCGGCTCAAGAACGCCGTCATCCACTGCTTCGACCCCCGGCCGGCGGCGTTCCCCGACGCCATTCACGCAACGACCCGGGTGCAGCCCGGGAGGCTCGCGCTCTGGCTCATTCGGCGCGGGAGCGGCGTGCTGCCCTGGCACGGCGTCGGCGCCGTGGATCATGCCGGGTCGGTCCGGGCTGTGTTCGCCGAGCAGGTAGCGGGCCGTCCGGACATGCGAGCCGTGGCCCTTCCCGGGGAAGACGCGCCTTTCTGCTATGCCCCGCTGAACGGGCGCACGGACCCGGCGGCCCTGCTCCCGGCGTGATGCAGCGAGGCGGCCGGCCAAAGCGGATCCTGTTCTTCAACACCGAGGCCGAGCTGTACGGCGGCGAGCGCTGCCTGCTCGAGGTGGTGCAGCGCATGAGCCCCGCCTGGGCGCCGCGGTTCGTGCTGCCGGGGCCCGGGCGCTTCGCGCGGACGCTGCGGGAGCGCGGCTACGAGGTGGACGAGTTCGCCATCCCACCGGGCGTCGTGCGGAGCGAGCTGAGGAGACTGCCGGTCGCCCTCCGCCTCGCGCGTCTGATCCGCCGCCGGCGCGCGGATCTCGTGCATCTGAACCTGCACTTCGCCTGGCCGATCGTTTCGCCCGCCTGCCTGCTCGCGCGGGTTCCCCTCGTGATCCACGTGCGCAACATGCTGGCCGGCCACCCCGGGCGCCTGGACCGCCGCTTGTTCCAGCGGGCGGCGGCGGTCATCTGCATCAGCGAGGCGGTGCGGCAGCGGGTGGTCGATCTCGAGCTGGTGCGTCCGGGGCGCCCTCCGCGCATCGAGCTGATTCCCGACGGCAAGGTGCTGGCGCAGTATCGCGGGGGCGACGGCGGGCGCGTACGCAGGGAGCTTGGCATTCCGCCGGGCAGCCCTCTGGTCGGGATCGTGGCGCGGCTCGAGCCGATGAAGGGGCAGGACCTCTTTCTGCAGATGGCCGCGATCGTCGCCCAGCGGGTGCCGGAGACGCGATTCCTCGTGGTCGGCGACACGATGGGTCGGCCGCAGACCGACTACCTCCGGCAACTGGAGGATCTCGCCCGCCAGCCGGTCCTCGCGGGACGCGTGTCCTTCCTCGGGTTCCGCGACGACGTCGCCGACGTGCTCGCCGCTCTCGACTGCTTCGTGCATCCCAGCCGGCGCGGGGCATTCGTCAGCGTGCTCATCGAGGCCATGGCCGCCGGCGTGCCGATCGTCGCGTCCGATGTGGATGGGATCCCCGAGTGTCTCGGCCGGGAGGGCGCCGGCGAGCTGGTGCGAACGCTCGATGCCCCGGGTTTCGCCGAGGCGACCTGCCGGGTGCTGACCGACGCGGATCGGGCGGCGAGCATGCGGAGGCTGGGGCGGGAGCGCGCTCAGCGGCTCTTCGACATCGGACCGCTCGCGCGCCGGACGGAGGAGGTATTCGCCCAATGCATCCGGGGCGGGTGACCGGCGCCGGCTACTGCATCGAGACGAAGCGGATCGGCTCCTCCGCCAGCTGGCGGACGGCCCGGGGCCCGAGCCGGGCCGGACGGAACACGGCTCCCGCGACCGACTCGCGGGCGGATGCCTCGAAGGCCTCGTGGGTGCTCTCGATGACCCGGATCGTGGCCCACTCCACCCGGCCGCTGGTGTCCACCACGAACCGGAGCACGACGACTCCGGACAGCCGCGCCTCCTCCAGGACGGGCGGGTACTTCGGCTCTGGTTGCGAGACCAGTACGGCCGGCTCGAACCGCGCGTCCTCCGTCGCCGCGGCATAGACCACGTCCTCGACGCCCACCGGCACGGCGTCGGGATCCACCACGCCGGTCCCGCCGACTACCCCGTACGCCACGCCTCCCTCCGCTCCCCGGCCGGTGTAGTTCCGGGGATCGAACGGCCGCTCGTCGAGGTCGACGGGCGGAATCATGGTGGGGACGTCCGTGGGCGCCACGACGGTCTGAAAGCCCTTGGGTGGCGGTTCGGCGGTCAACACCAAGGCGCCGGCGTCGCCGCTGCCGGCGGGGAGGGCGGCTCGGGGCCGCGGCGTGCCGGGCGGCAGCGCCGGCGGGGGGGCGAGACGCGGGAGGAAGAGCAGGGTGGTATCCGCCACCAGGACGCGCGGTGCCTCTACGGCCGCCCGCGTGGCGCTGAACACGATGCCCAGGAACAGGGCGTGCATGACGAGCGAGCTGCTGAGCCACGCGGGCTTGACCACGTGGGGCGGGCGGGAGCCGACGAGAACGTCCAGCATACGCACCTCGAGAGCCGAGGTCGATGAAGACCGGCTGACGGCGACGTTACGATGCCGTACGTGAGCGGCCGCTGATCCCGGGATGAAGCGGTGTTACGGGCGTCTTCCGTCTTTCTTCAGCTCCTTCGCCCGATGTTGACGCCACCGCACGCACGGGGGGATGGGGGCACGATGGACGGCACTCGGGACATCGCCCGCGGCGTGAGCCGTCTCCGGGCGCGCCTGCCGGCGCCGCTCGCGCCGCTGGCGTCCGTCGCGTACAACTACCGCTGGGCCTGGTCGGCCGAGGGCCCCGACCTGTTCCGCCGGATGGACCCGGCCGGCTGGGAGCGCTCGGGAGAGAACCCGGTGCACTTTCTCCGGGAGGCGGTGGACTCGGTCGAGCGGGCAGCGGAGGACGGGACGGTGGTCGCGGCCGCGGGCAGGCTGGCGGCGGAGATCGAGCGGGACCTGGCCCGTCCCTGGTCGGAGCACGGCCCGCCTCCGGCGGAGCCGACGGCTTTCTTCTGCGCCGAATACGGGGTGCACGCCTCCCTCCCGATCTACGCCGGCGGGATGGGCGTGCTGGCGGGCGACTACCTCAAGCAGGCCTCCGACAGCGCGGTGCCGCTGGTCGGGGTTGGCCTGCTCTATCGGCAGGGATACTTCCACCAGCGGGTCGATGCCTCCGGCTGGCAACACGAGCACTGGATCGAGACCACGGGCGAAGTGCTGCCCTGCGAGCGGGTCACCACGGACGGCAGGGCCCTGGTCGTCGAGGCACCGGTCGAGGGGCGCCGGGTGCGGGCCTACGTCTGGCGGGCCGACGTCGGGCGAATTCCACTCTACCTGCTCGACAGCGACCACCCGGACAACGACCGGATCGACCGCTGGATCACGGCGCGGCTCTACGTGGGCGACCGCCGGCTGCGGCTCGCGCAGTACCTCCTGCTCGGGATCGGCGGCCTCCGGGCGCTGCGCGCGATGGACATCGCGCCGGGGACGCTGCACCTGAACGAGGGCCATACGGCCTTCGCCGCGCTCGAGCTGGCGCGCGAGGCGGCGGAGCAGGGCATGCCGTGGGACGAGGCGCTCGCCCACGCCCGCAGCCGCTGCGTGTTCACGACCCACACGCCCGTGGCCTCGGGCAACGACGTCTACTTGACGGCCGAAGTGCGGCGGGCCCTCGCGGGGTTTCTGGCGAGCCCGGGCGTGGACGCGGCATCGGTCCTCGCGCTCGGGCGGCCGCAGGGCAACGCCGACACGGGCGAGTTCGGCGTCACTCCGCTGGCGCTCCGGCTGAGCCGGATCGCCAACGGCGTCAGCCGCCGGCACGGCCGGATGGCCCGCGCGACGTGGCATGGGCTCTACCCCGACCGCGCGGTGGACGCAGTGCCGATCGGGCACGTCACCAACGGGGTGCACCTGCCGACCTGGATGGCGCCCGCGATGCGCGACCTGCTCGGCCGCTACTTCGGCGCCGGCTGGGAATCGCGCGCGGCCGAGCCGGCGACGTGGGAGCCGGTGGACCGGATCCCGGACGAGGAGCTCTGGGCCGTGCGGCAGGTGCTGCGGTCGGATCTGGTGGAGTACGTGCGGGACCGGAGTGCGGCCGACCGGCTCGACCGGGGCGACTCGATCGAGTACGCGCGGGCCGCGTCGGACACGTTCGACGCCGGCCGGCTCACGGTGGGCTTCGCCCGCCGGCTCGCGACCTACAAGCGGCTCTACCTGCTCACCTTCGATCGCTCGCGTGCGCTCGGGCTGCTCCAGGGCGAGCGGCCCCTGCAGCTGCTGATCGCCGGCAAGGCCCATCCCCAGGACGAAGAGGCCAAGCGCGTGGTGCAGCAGCAGCTCTTCCCCATGCGCTCCGCCGAGGTGATCGGCCGGCGGGTCTGCTTCCTCGACGACCACGATCTGTCGATGGCGATCGAGCTGGTTCGCGGATGCGACGTGTGGCTCAATCTGCCGCGGCCCCCGCAGGAGGCGAGCGGCACGAGCGGGATGAAGGCGGCCCTCAACGGCGGCCTCAACCTGAGCGTGCTCGACGGGTGGTGGGAGGAGGCGTTCGACGGGAGCAACGGGTGGGGCATCGGCGGGGACGTGGCGCCGGACCACGCGGCGCAGGACGCGCGGGACGCGGGCGCGCTCTACGACCTGCTGGAGCGCGAGGTCGTGCCGCTGTTCTACGAGCGCGACAAGCAGGGCATACCGCGCGGCTGGGTGCGCCGGATCAAGCAGTCGCTGCGCACCATCGGCCCGCGCTACTCGAGCCAGCGGATGCTGGAGGACTACGTGGCGACGGCGTATCGGGCCGCCGAGCCCGCCGGCGTCAGCTCGGGCGCTGCTGCACCCCCCGGATTCCCTGCTTGAACTCGTCCATCTGATCGCGGGTGATCTGCCGGGCCGGCACGCCGCCCCAGATCTCTCCCGCGCCCACCCGCGAGCCCGGCAGCAAGACCGAGTGCGGCAGCACCGTGGCGCCCGGACCCACCTCGACGTCGCCCATCACCGTGGCCGCGACCCCGATCGTGGCCCGCTCCCCGATCACGACCGGGGCCACGACCAGGTGCCCGCCGCCGCCGTAGTGCGCGAAGATCCGGACGCTTCCCCCCAGCGCAGCGTCGGCCCCGATCCGGATGAGCTGCGGGTCGGAGATGTACTCGGTGTTGATGAAGGCGTGACGGCCGATCTTCATGCCCATGGCCTTGAGGAACCAGATGCCGAACGGGGTGAGGGTCACGAACGGGAGGAAGGTGAACCGCACCAGATAGAAGAGCGCGTTGTGCAGCAGCCAGGGCGCGGCGCGCAGGGTGTAGTAGCCGCCCTTGAACGGCCGCACCCGCGTGGGAAGGACCAGGTTGTAGACCGGCACGACGACCAGGAGTCCGAACCCGAACACGAAGAAGGAGACGGCCGTGGCGAACCCGAGCGCCGCCCCGCGGGCAAGCCAGGGGAACGGCTCGCTCCAGCGGAAGAGCGAGTGCCAGCACCAGATCGCGGGCGCGAGCGCGAGGCCCAGCGCCGTGGAGATCAGGAGATACAGGCCCAGCACGACGAGCATGTAGGCCGCGCGCGGGAACCGGCGGACCAGGCGGTCCAGGAAGGTCTTCGGCGGCGGGTTCCCGGAGTCGTCCTCGGCGAACGGCGTGCTCTCCGTGTCGCCGGCTCCCGTCACTGCAGGACCTCCACGTCCAGATAGCTCGGCCGGGCCGCGCTCAGGAACACCCGCTCGGTCGCCTTCCGGAAGTCGGAGGGCCGGGCCTCGTAGATGTTGGGAACGAAGGTCTGCGGGTTCCGGTCGAACAGCGGAAACATCGTGCTCTGCACCTGCACCATGATGCGGTGTCCCCGTTTGAAGGTGTGCAGCACGTCCTGCAGCCGGAACGCCACGGTGGCCGGGGCCCCGGGCTTGAACGGCGTGGGGCGGTCGAACCCGTTCCGGTACCGTCCCCGCATGATCTCGCTCCGCACCATCTGCTGGTATCCCGCGAGATGGATGTTGGGGCTCGGCATGTAGAGATGGTTGGGCTCGTCCGGCGGATAGACGTCGATCAGCTTCACCACGAAGTCGCCGTCGGTGCCGGTCGTCGCCACCTCGAGGTGCGCCGTGATCTCGCCGCCCAGCGTCACGTCCCGGTCCAGCGCCGGAGTCTCGAATGCGAGGACGTCCGGGCGGGAAGAGAAGCAGCGCTGGTCGTCGCTCATGTACTGGTACATCGTGAGCCCCTGGATCGTGGGCACGAGGCAGCGGCTCGGCACCGGCTTGGCCGGATCGCTCGGGTAGGAGAGCACGGCCGCCTTGGCGGTGGGCCGCTCCCAGTCGAGCGAGCCGTCCGCGTGGAGGTAGAGCCGGCGGCTCTCCGCGTCCGGCGCCGGCCAGGAGGGGAACGACTTCCACTCCTTGGCGCCGGTGTCGAACAGGTACGCCTCCGGGAGCCCCGAGTCCGGGCCGCCGTTCTCCTTGAGGAAGTGGCGGAAGAATTTGGCCTCGACGTCGCGCTGGAAGCGGATCTCCAGACTGTCGCCGAAGTAGATGTCGCCGTGAAGGGTGTGGACCGACCTCGGCCGGGCCCACTGCCCGTGGGCGAACGGCCCCATCACCAGCGAGACGTAGCTCCCGGGGTCGTTCTTCCGCAGGGTCTTGTACACGGTGAGCGGGCCGTAGAGGTCCTCGGCGTCGAACCACCCGCCCACCGCCATCACCGCCGCCGTCACGCCCTTGAGATGGGGCGGCACGGCCCGGGCCTTCCAGAAGGCGTCATAGTCGGGGTGATGGACGATCTCCTGCCAGAAGAAGTTGTCCTTGTAATAGCGGTCGGTCGTCGTCCGCAGCGGACCCAGGCCGAGCTGGAAGGTGTAGTCGTCCGGCAGACCCTCCTGGACCATGCTGGGCGCCCACCACTGCTCGGTCGTGGGGCCGCCGGTCTGAATGCCGAAGAGGGGATAGGTGTAGAAGTATCCCTGGGTGAGCGCGCCGTTGTGGTGGAAGTCCTCGAAATAGAAGTTCGTCACCGGCGCCTGCGGGGACACGGCCTTGAGCGCCGGGTGGCCGGAGAGCGCGCCCATGCTGGCGAAGAAGCCGGGGTAGGAGATTCCCCACTGGCCCACGCGCCCATTGTGGTACTGCACGTGCGCGAGCAGCCAGTCGATCGTGTCATAGGCGTCGGAGGCCTCGTCCACATCCGCCGACGTCCGCTTGTGCTCGAGGAACGGCCGCACGTTCACCCAGGTCCCTTCCGACATGTACCGCCCGCGCACGTCCTGGTATACCACGATGTACTTCTCCCGCATCATGAACGGGTCCGGCGCGATGGTCGGGGCGTAGTTGTCGGGGCCGTACGGCGCGATGGAGTAACAGGTGCGCTCCATGATGATCGGATAGGTGTGCTCCGGCGACGCGTCCTTCGGCGTGTAGACGATGGTGAAGAGCTTGGTCCCGTCGCGCATGGGAATCCGGTACTCGGCCTTGGTGTAGTTGTCGCGGACGAAGGCGGAGTCGGCGTCCTGCGCCAGCAGGGTGACGGGAAGCAGAAGGAGCGGGACGAGCAGGAGCCGCGGCGTGCGGAGCATCGGTCGAGCCTCGTGTGGGTACGGTGGTCCGGCGACGGGCGCCGTCAGAGCTCCATCGCCGCCCGGAAGATCACGTTCCGGCCCTGGCCGTAGGCGAAGAGCTTGTAGCGGCTCAGGAAATCGGTGAACCGGGCGTCGGTGGCGTTCCGCACCCGCACGTCGAGAGTCATGTTCCGGCCGAGGAGTGCCCCCTCCAGACCGGCGCCGAGGTTGAGGAGCGTGTAGCCGCCGGTGGGCGTGTCGAAGGGCCCGAGCCGGTTCTGCCGCGCCACCAGCTCCGTCCCCATGCTGAAGTAGGCGCGCCCCAGGCCCCGGGTGCGTCCGTCGCGCGGCGAACCCACGGTGTGCAGCTCCGCCTCGAGGTCGCCGCGCGGCGGCGGCATGAGCGGCAGCGGCTCGGCGGTCTGGCGATTGGTGCCGCGGACGAAGTCGAACCGGCCCCGGAGCGTGAGAAACGACAGCGCCTCCACCTCGGCCGCCGCGTCCATGCCCCACAGCACCGCCCGCGCGGTCTGGACGAATCGGTAGAGCGGGAGCGACGCGGTGTCGCCCTCCTCCGTCACGACGGTGACCTGGGTGTTGGTGGGCTGGACATAGAGGTAGTCGTCGATCTGGTTGCGGTAGCCGGCCACCTGGCCGCTCCAGCGGCCCACCTGCCAGCGGACGCTCAGGTCGGCATTGAAGCTCAGCTCGGGATGCGCATCCGGCAGGCCGACCTCGTAGCGGTCTTCCCCCAGGTGCGGCCCGTTGGTGAACAGCTCGAACAGCGTGGGCGCCCGGAAGGCGCGACCCACGTTCCCGCTGATCGCGAGCCCCTCGACCGGGCGGAATACCGCGCCCACGTCGCCCGTGAAAGCCGACAGCGTCCGGCTCTGCGCGGCAAGCTGGAGCGTCGAATTGGCGTCGGCGCTGATGTGGTGCACATCGCCGCGGGCGCCCGCCAGAATGGTCCACCTTCCGAAGGCGGCCTGCTCGAACGCGAAGATCGCGGCGCCCGACGTGCGCGCGCCGGGCACGAGGGGGAACTGGCCCTCGGACTCGCTGCGCTGGTAGAGACCGGACACCCCGAGCGTACCGGACAGCCACGACCGAGGGGCGTGGTGCAACAGCACGTCGGTGCTCACGGTGTTGAGCCGCAGCTCGAAGATCGGCTCCTCGCTGCCCACCCGGCTCTGGTCCACCGCCTCGATCAGGGAATGGCGCTGCCACTGGCTCTTGGTCTCGAGCCGGAGCGCGGGGCCGAGCAGCCAGTTGGTCGCGGCCTGCACCCGGTCGTCCGCGAGCTTCCGCAACGGGCCCAGCGAGTCGTCCGCCGGCACCGGGGGACCGTCCAGCAGCCCGAAGTGCCCGCCATAGTGCACGTAGCGCACGGTGCCGCCCGCGCTCGCCCCGTGGAGGCCGAGCGCCAGCTCGCCGTTGATCGAGTGATAGCCGGTATTGAAGAGCTGGCCCGTCGGCGTGGAGTCGTTGCCGGTCGGCGTGTGGTAGTCGCCCGCCGTCCGGCCGATCGCCACCGCCCGCCAGCCGAAGGCGCCGGACGCCCCTTCCAGCCGGATCGGCCCGCCGATCTCGCCGTTGTTGGTGGCGCCGGAGAATTCCGCCTGGCCCCGCGCGAAGGCCGGCCGGCCCCGCGCATCGGGCACCTCGTCGGGGATGACGTTGATGACCCCGCCGATGGCGTCGGATCCGTACAGCACGCTCGCGGGGCCGCGGATCACCTCGATCCGCCGGGCCAGCAGTGGGTCCACCGACGGCCCGTCCTCGTCGCTCCAGGAGTAATCCTCCAGCCGGACGCCGTCGTCCAGGGTGAGGACGCGGGGGCCGGAAAGGCCGCGGATGATCGGCTTCCCGACCTGCTCGCCGGTGCTCAGCGTGCGCACGCCCGCGAGCCCATCCAGCGTCTGCGCGAGCGAGACGGTCTCCGCCTGCCGCAGCCGCTCCCCCGCCAGCTCCTCGCTCGGAAGCGGCGAGGCCATCGGGTCGATCGCCGAGCGGGTCGCGGTGACCGTCACCGCCTCGAGCCGGAGGGCGGAGGGCCCGAGGGTGATCTCGAGGGTGGTGGCGCCGGCGACGGAGACCGGGCGAACCACGGGCCCGTAACCCACCGCGCGAACCACGACGGTATAGCGCGCGGGAGCGAGGTCGGGGAAGGTCGCCGCGCCCAGGGCGTCGGTGGAGCGGGCGCGGTCCAGCTCCGCGAGGGTGACCGCGGCGCCCGCGACCGGTCGGCCCGCGGTGTCGGTCACGAGCACGCGGAGCGTGTCGCCGGCGGGGCGCGCCGGCGGGGCGGCCTCCGTCGGCGCCGGCAACGTAACGCCAACGAGCAGCGCGAATTGGAGTGCCGCAAGGAGCCGCTTGGGCATCCCGGATCCCGGGTCCTCTGGTAGAGATGGGCCGCCGCGATGCGGCGTCGGATGACTGTACGCGGGTTAGCCCGGAACCGGAAGGCTCTATCCGCCCCGGCCCGGCCGCGGTATCCTAGTGCCTGGAACGCCCACCTCGGCGAACTCACCATGAAGACGGGACCAGGCCATGACCGCTACGGCGATCGTCCCGGAGCACGTCCACACCCAGGAGTTCCGCACCCCGACCGCGGCCCGGCGCGGGATCGTCGCCGGCGTCGTCGGGAACATGCTCGAGTGGTACGACTTCGCCCTCTTCGGATTCTTCGCTCGTCAGATCGGCACCCACTTCTTCCCTGCCGGCGACCCCACCGTCTCGCTGCTGGCGGCCTTCGGGACCTTCGCGGCCGGGTTCTTCATGCGGCCGGTGGGCGGCGCGCTGTTCGGGTGGATCGGCGACCGGTTCGGGCGGAAGCAGGCCCTGGTCGGCTCCGTCCTCGCGATGGCGTTTCCTTCCTGCTTCATCGGCCTGCTCCCGGATGTGACCCGGATCGGGCTGGCCGCTCCCATACTCCTCATCCTGCTCAGGATGCTGCAGGGCGTCGCCGTCGGCGGCGAGTACATGGCGTCGGCGGTCTTTCTGGTCGAGGGAGCCGATCCCGGCCGGCGGGGCTACATGGGCAGCTGGGGACCGTTCGGCGCCTCGGCGGGCACGCTGCTGGGATCGGCCGCGGGCGCGATCGTGAACGCGACCCTGCCGCCCGAGGCGGTCATGGCGTACGGCTGGCGCATCCCCTTCGTGGTCGGTCTGCTCGTGGGACTCGGCGGTCTCGCGATCCGGCGCCACTACGTCGAGCGGGTGCCGCACCAGGCGCCCGCCAAGTCGCCGCTCGGCGAAGCGTTCGCGGCGCACTGGCGGACGATGCTCCATCTCATCGGCCTCACCGTGGGCCTGAGCGTCGGGTTCTACACCACGTTCGTCTATTCCTCGACCTGGCTGGAGCAGGTTGCCCAGGTTCCGGCCAGCACCGCGCTGGAGATCAACACCGTGGTCATGGCCCTGCTGCTCCTGGTCATCCCGTTCGCCGGCATGGCGAGCGACCGGCTGGGGCGCCGGCGGGTGCTGGTCTGGGGAGCGGGCGGGCTCATGCTGCTCACGTATCCACTGATGGCGCTGATGGCGCACGGCAGCACGCAGGCGATCTTCACGGGCCAGATCGGACTGGGTCTGCTGGTGGGCGTGAACGGGGCCACGCTGCCGGCCGCGATGGCGGAGCTGGCCCCGTGGCGGGTGCGGTGCACCGTGCTGTCGGTCGGCTACAACGTGGCCCAGGCCGTGGTGGGAGGGACGACGCCCATGGTCGCCGCGTGGCTGGTCTCGCGTACCGGGTTCAACCTGGCCCCGGCCCTCTATCTCTCGGCGGCCGCCGTCGTCACGTTCGTCGCCGCGTTGAGCCTGCCCAAGGCGGCGCGGCACTCGATGACCACGGAGTTCCGGACGGTGCGCTTCCGCTGACCGGCGGGGTCTCCTCGGCGTCCGGACCATTGTATTTTTCGCCCACATGTACTTCAAGCAGATGCTGGACGAGCGCTGCGGCTGCGCTTCCTACCTCATCGCGTCCCGCCAGTCGCAGGAGGCGGCGGTCATCGACCCCGCCATCGTGACGGAGCAGTACGATGCGCTCCTCGCGGAGCGCGGGTTCCGCCTCCGGTATGTCATCGACACCCACGTCCACGCCGATCATGTGTCCGGCGCGCGGCGG
>DASWAI010000187.1:0-26552 GCA_036391215.1 Gemmatimonadales bacterium | reverse complement strand
TGGTTGTTCTCTGTGCCTCAGTGCCTCTGTGGTTCGCACTTCTCTGCGCCTTTGTGTCTCCGGTGGCGTCGAACCGGTCACGCGGTCAGAGCGAGCACCGCGATCCCCCAGGCCAGCGTCACCAGCGTCACCGGAATCCCCGCCTTCGCGTACTCCCAGTAGCCGAGCTGCACGCCGCGCGCCTCCGCCCGCTCGGCCACGATCAGGTTCGCCATGGAGCCGATGAGGAGCAGGTTGCCGGCGAACGTGGCGCTCATCGCCATCGCCTGCCACACGAGCGTGGGGTCCGGCAACGCCGGCACCACGTTTCGCCACAGCATGACGGCCGGTACGTTGCTGATGAGGTTGGAGAGCACCAGCATCACGCCGCTCACCGCCCCCGCGACCGCCCACCGGCCGCCAAGCGCCACCCCGCGTGCCCCCTCCGCGTTGATCAGTCCCAGGGCGCCGGAGCGCTCGAGTCCCCGCATCACGACAAACAGCGCGCCGAAGAAGAGCAGCAGCTCCCATTCGACCTTTTCCAGCGCCGGCTTCGGATCGCGCCGGGCGGCCGCGAGCATGACCGCGCCGGCCGCCACGGCTACCTCCGGGAGGCTCGCGCCGTAGAGCCATGCCCCGAAGGCGGCCGCGAAGATCCCGAGCGCGGTCAGGACCAGCGGCCGGTCGAGCCGGGTTTCCTCAGGCGCGATCCGCGCTGGGAACTCGGCCGGCAGCTCGCCCCGGAGGAGCCAGAGCAGGAGCCCCGAGGTCAGCGCGAGCGCGCCCGCTACTACAGGCAGCATCCGCAGGGTGAAGGCCGCGAATCCGATCCCGCTCCACAATCCGATCAGCATGTTCTGCGGGTTGCCCACGACGGTGAGGGCGGAGCCCACGTTTGACCCCATCGCGAGCGCGATGAGATACGGCGTGGGCCGGACGCCCAGCGGCAGGAGTGCCGCCAGCAGAACCGGCGTGAATACGAGACACACGGTGTCGTTGACGAAGAAGGCCGAGAGGAGCCCGCTCCCCAGCACGACCGCCACGAGCAGCCGGCGCGGGGTCGTGCTGTGGACCAGCAGCCAGTCCGCCGCCCACTCGAAGAACCCGCCGAGCTCCAGATGGCCCACCAGGATCATGAGCCCGAGCAGGAACACGAGTACGTCGAGATCGATCGCGCGGTAGGCGTCCGCCAGCGGCAGACCGCCCACCGTCACCATGGCGGCCGCGCCCAGGAGCGCCGCTGCGGGCCGGTTGAGGTGCAGCCAGCGGACCCGCTGGACGGCGATGAAGAAGTACGTGACGGCGAAGACGGCGAGGGGGAGGGACATGCTCGCCGCGGTTCAGATCTCCCAGTTCGACAGCACAATGCCGCTCTTCGGTCCCGCCGGCGCGTACCCCCGCAGCATCATCCGGAGATCGGTCCAGTGCACCCGAAAGCCCTGGTCCACCAGGCGCAGATACGCCTCGCCGAACGCGCTCTGGCAGCGGAGGGCCAGCCGGCGCACGCGCTCCTGCTGCGCGGCCCGCTGCGCCGCCTCGATCAGCCGGTCGAGGTCGTCCAGGGTGCGCGCCACCAGCTTGAGGATCCGGACCTCGTCCTTGGGGCGACCCGCCGCGAGCGGCGCCGAGTGCCAGAGCGCGAACCCGCTGAGCGCGCCGTCCCGGCGGATGAGGGTCGTGTCGCCGATCCGGAGCTCCTGGGTCAGCGCGAGCTCGCGGGTGAAGTCGGTGCCCGGCAGAATCTGGTCGAGGAGGGCCCGGCACTCGCCCAGGACGCGCGGCGGGTCGGCCGCCGCCGAGAGCGTCTCGCCCGCTTCCGCGGCGCGCCGCCCCACGTCGCGGACCAGGGTGACGGTAAGGTGCCCCGGCATGAAGCCGAGCCGGCTGTAGAAGCCGATGTTGTCCACCGTGCGCGGCATGGTCTCGAGCCCGATGGTCCGGGCGCCCTCCGCCTTGAGCCACTCGACGCCGGCCAGCACCATGGCGGAGCCGAGGCCCTCGCCCTGCCGGTCGGGACGCACGGCCAGCGGGCCCATCCACCCCTCGGCGCCCGAGCGGTGCACCATGTTGAACGCCACCAACTCCCCGCCCGCGTCCCGCCACACCATCGCGCCTTCGCCCGCGTCCTCGATCGCGTAGCGCCAGATGGCGGAGTTGAGCTGCGGGACCCGCACGCCGACGAGCCCGTCCCGGCTGTAGCGGTCGGTGAACGCCTCCGCGAAAACCCGGTTGAGCGGGTCCACGTCGCGCAGCGTGGCACGCTCCGGGCCGCGGACGCTCCGGTCAGGCCGCCACATCGTGCCCCCCCGGGCCGCCGTCCTGCACCACCGCCACGCCCTTCGCCGCGTCGTACCCGACCCGGATGATGCGGTCGAAGCTCTCGGCCGCGAGATCGATGTGGGTGATCAGGATGACCTGCGGGAACCGGTCCGCCAGGCTCCGAAGCAGGTCCACGACCGCGCTGCGCCGGTCCTCGTCGAGCGAGCCGAAGACCTCGTCCAGCAGCAGGAGCGAGAGCGGCTGGCCCGCCCGCTCGGCGATCATCTGGCTGATGGCGAGGCGGAGGGCCAGGTTCGCGACGTCCTCCTCGCCGCCGGAGATGACGATCTTGGCGTCGCCCTCGTCGAGCAACCGGGTCTGGTAGTCGTCGTCCAGCTCGAGCTCGGTGTAGCGGCCCCGGGTGAGGTCGGCGAGGAACGATGAGGCCAGCTGCGAGAGATCGGGCCGGAGCGCCGCATTGAGCTCGCCCCGGAAATCGGCGAGCGCGCGGTCCAGCTCCTGGTCCAGCTTGAGCTCGGCCGCGGCCCGCCGGGCTTCCTCCTCGCGGGCCCGGCGCTCCGCCCGCCGCCGGGCCACGACCTCGACCGCCTCCGCCGCCGCCTTCCGCTCGGCCCGCGCGTGCACCAGTGCGAGCTCCGCGTCCTGCCGGGCACGATCCGCGGCCTGCTCCGCGTCCCGCGCCTCCCGGAAAGCGCGCTCGTCGTACGCCAGCGCCGCCAGCTCGGCGCGCAGCCCGGCGGCCCGGGCGGCGGCGGCGTCCCGCGCCACCCGGGCGGCCGCGAGATCGGCGGCGACCGCGGGGCCCTGGTCGGCCATCGCGCGGAAACGGGCCGCCTCCACCAGCAGAGGCTCGAGCGTCTTGATCCGGCGCTGCACCTCTTCGTAGCGCTGCTCGTCGTGGGCGCCGGGCAGCGGGGCCAGCTCGCCCTCGAGCGCCCGCACCCGTTCGGCCAGCCTGGCCTCGTCGGCGGCGAGCGTCGCCGCTTCCTGGACCTGGGTCGCGAGCCGGCCGACCTCCGCCGACTCCGACTGGAGCGCCTGCTCCAGCTCTTCACGGCGCTGGTCGGCCGCCAGCAGCTCCGGCGGCTCCGGGCGGAGCTGCTCCAGCCGCTGCCGGTAGAAGCTGCCGTTGGAGACGACCTCTTCGATCTGCCGGTCGAGCAGCTCGAGGACCTTGGGGTACTCGGCCCCGAGCGGGCGGGCGCAGGTGGGACAGTCGCCATCCGGACCGGCCTGCACCACGCGCTCGCGCTGCTCCCGCAGGTCCTTGAACTGCGCCGCCAGCGCCTCCCGCTTGGTGCTCGCGTCCTGCGCGTCGCGCACCCAGGTGGTGCGCTGGCTTTCCGCCTCGGCCGCGGCCGCCGCGAGCGCGCTCTCCGTTTCCGTCAGCCGCGCCCGTGTCCGGTCCAGCTCATCGGACCGGGGAAGGCGCGCGCGACGCGCCACCGTGGCGTCCAGCGTGCGGCGCACCTCCGCGAGCTGGGCCTGGATGCGCCGGCGCGTCGCGAAGCCCTCGGCCTGGCGGCCCAGCTGCCCGGCCTCCTCCTGAAGCGCGGGGAGCGGCTCGAGATTCTGCCACAGCTCGTCCAGCCGGCGCTGCGCCGTCGCCGCCTCGGCCGCCTGGCGCTCGAGGCGCTCTGCGCGCTCCGCGGCCGAGCCGACCTCGTGGTCCGCGACCCGGAGGTCTCCCTCCAGCGCGAGCGCCCGGTCCCGGAGCTGCTGCAGCCGCTCCCAGCGCGGCCGCAGCTCGGCAAGCCGTGCCGACGCCTGCTCGAAGCTCTGGGTCGTGTGCCGCTCGCCGGCTTCCGCCGCGAGCAACCGGGCGCCGGCCGCCGTCTCCTCCCGGTCCAGCTCGGCCGGGTCCGCCAGGCCGCCCCGCAGCGTGTCCACCCGCGCGCGGAGCGCGGAGCGGACGTCCTTGAGCCGCTCCTGCACCGTCCGGATCCGCTCGTAGCCCAGGACCCGGGAAAGGAACTGCGCCCGGTCCGACGGGCCCATCGCCGCCATCACCGCCAGCTGCTTCTGGCTGGTGAAGTAGGTGTTGAAGAACTCGTCCCTGGTCATGCCGAGCAGCCGCGCGATCCGCTCGGTGACGGTCCCCAGACTGTTGGCAATCGGTGCCGGGTCTCCGTCCTGGTACAGCGCGGCCTGGGTCAGCGCCCGGACGATGCGGTAGTGATGGGCGCCGAGCGAGAACTCGAGCTCCACCTCGACCTGGGCCCTGGGCGGCGCGCCCCGCCGGCGGATCGTGTCCCGGCTGCCGCGGGCCGCGGGCATGCCGTACATCGCCCAGGCGATCGCCTCGAGCAGCGTCGTCTTGCCCGCGCCGTTCGGCCCGATCACGCAGGTGAGTCCCGCACCCAGCACGAGCTCCGTGTCCTCGTGCTGGCGGAAGTTGCGGAGGCGGAGGCGGTGGATCTGCATCAGCCGCCCCCCACGTCGCGCTCGACCGCGTCCAGCAGCTCGACGCCCTTCCGCACGAAGCTCTCGCGGTCCACGTCCGCCGGCAGGGGCCGACGCGCGAGATAATCGGCCAGCAGCTCCGGCAGCGTCTGGCGCCGTCCGGGCGAGCCCACGCCCACGACCCGCTCGGTCTCCGGGCGGCGCACGTCGAGATGGAAGTGCAGCGCCTCCGCCTTCAGCGCCCGGATGGCGGCGTGGTCCAGCTCCCGCGCCACGTGCCGCGCCACGTCGTACACCCGGAGCCGGACGATCCGGTCGCGCACGCCGTCCGCGACGCCGGCGATCCGGGCCCCGATCAGGCGGTCCACCTCGGCCGCCGGGAGGCCGTCCGCGCGGATCGGCTCGAGATCGAGCACGGCGCGCGCCGGCGGCACCGGCCTGCGCTCAACCGCGCCGGAGTCGAGGTCCACCAGCAGCCAGCCCTTCCCCTCCAGCCCGTGCGCCTGCTCGTCGGCCAGCTCGCCCCACACGTTCGGGCTCACGTACTCGAGCGCCCCGGCATACCACGCGCGCGGCGCCACCTGGTGCTGCACGTGATAGTGGCCCAGCGCGATGTAGGTCCACTCGTCGGCATGGAGCTCGGCGGGCGCGACCACCGCGCCGCCGTAGTCGACGGCGCTCCGGTCGTAGGGGAGGACGCCCTCGATCTCCCCGTGCAGCACCAGCACCTGCCGCCCCTCCCCGCCCTCGGGGCGGAGCACCGGCCGCTCGGCGGCCACGAGCGCCGGATGCGGCACCGCCAGGAGCGACAGATCGAGGCGGGGAAACACAAGCCGGCGAGGCTCTTCGGCCGCCACTTCGACACCCAGCTCGGCGAACAGACGGAGAATGGAGCCGGTCTCGGTCGAGCGCGGGGTATCGTGGTTCCCGGCCACCAGGACGACCGGCGCGTCGGGCAGCGCCTCGCGCAGCCGCTGGAGCTGAAGGAACGCGAAGACGATAGCCGCGTTGGTGGGGCGCACGCTGTGGAAGAGATCGCCGGCCACGACGACCACGTCCGGCCGCGCGGCGATGACGCCGTCGACCGCCGCCCGGAACGCCTGGGCGACGTCGGCTTCGCGCTGGTTGATGCCGTTGGGGGTCTGGCGATGGTACTGCCGCGCCCCGAGGTGCGGGTCGGCGATGTGGGCGAGCTTCACGGGGTGGAGAATGGAGCCCCGGGGGCCCTCTCGCAAGGCGTTCGGCCCCCGCGACTTGCGCCGGGACCACCGGCCCTCTTAGGATGAGTCATATGGGAACCCATACACGTCGAGGCCGCCGGCGCGCCGGCCAGGACGCTCCGGTCCGCGCCGCGCTGGACGCGCTCCGACGCATCGTCCAGGGCATCCGCCTCTCGGACGCCCGGGCCGAGCGGCACACGGGGTTGAGCGGCGCCCAGCTGTTCGTGCTCCAGCAGCTGGCGGAGCAGCCGGCCCAGTCGCTCAACGAGCTGGCCGTGCGGACCCGCACCCACCAGAGCTCCGTCTCGACCGTGGTCACCCGGCTGGTCGGGCGCGGGCTGGTTTCCCGCCGCCGAGCCGACGACGACGGGCGGCGGCTGGTGCTGGAGCTGAGTCCGGCGGGCCACGACCTTCTTACCGGCGCCCCGGAGACGGCGCAGACCCGCCTGATCGCCGCGCTCGAGCGCCTGCCCCGCCCCGAGCTTGCCGCGCTCACCGCCAACCTGGAAGGGCTGGTGGCCGCGCTCGGCATGGAGGCCGAGCCCGCCCCCCTGTTCTTCGAGTCGCCCGAGGAGCCCGGCAAGCCCGGTCGCTCCGGCCACTAGCGTGGCCGAGTTCCGTCTACCGCGCGCCGAGGCCGATCCGGCACGCCGGAACCTGGCGCTGTGCGGCTTCGCCATCGTGGTGGCGCTGGGGGCCGCGGTCGCGGCCGAGGTGCTGCAGGCGCTCATCGGCCTGATCACCAACCTCGCCTACTTCCACCGCTGGTCCACCGCACTGGTCTCGCCCGCCGGCACGCAGCTCGGCGCGGTCACGGTGTTGATCCCCATCGCCGGCGGCGTCGTGGTCGGGCTCATCGCACGATACGGCCACGCCGCGGTCCGGGGACACGGGATCCCGGAGGCGATGGAGCGCGTGCTCTACGCGGAGAGCCGGATCTCCCCCAGTCTCACGCTGCTCAAGCCGCTCTCCGCAGCGATCTCGATCGGCACCGGCGGGCCGTTCGGCGCGGAGGGGCCGATCATCGCCACCGGCGGCGCGCTCGGCTCGCTGCTGGGCCAGCTGCTCGCGACCACCGCCGACGAGCGCAAGACGTTACTGGCCGCGGGCGCCGCGGCCGGCATGGCCGCCACGTTCGGGACGCCGGTGGCGTCCGTGCTGCTGGCGGTGGAGCTGCTCCTGTTCGAGTACCGGGCCCGCTCGCTCATCCCCGTCGCGCTCGCGGCCTCCGCGGCGACCGCGGTGCGCATGGCGGTCCACGGGGCCGGTCCGGTATTCCCCATGCCCGACCTGAGCGAGCCCGGGGCCGCCGCGCTGGTGGCCTACCTCGGCCTCGGTGCGGTGATCGGCGTCGCCGCGGTCGGCGCCACCCGGGCGGTCTACGCGGTGGAGGATGCGTTCGAGCGGCTGCCCATCCACTGGATGTGGTGGCCGGCGATCGGCGCGGTGGCCGTCGGCCTGCTCGGCTGGATCATGCCGGCCATCCTGGGCGTCGGCTACGACAATATCATCGGGATCCTGGGCGGGGGCTTCATCACCCGGGCGCTGCTCGCGCTGGTGGTGCTCAAGTGCGCCGCGTGGGCGATCTCGCTCGGCAGCGGGACGTCGGGCGGCACGCTCGCGCCGCTCATGACCATCGGCGGGGGGCTGGGGGCGCTGCTCGGACGGGGCCTGGTAGCGCTCGTGCCGGGCGCGGGGGTGGATGCCCGGATCGCGGGGCTGGTGGGAATGGCGGCGATGTTCGCGGGCGCCTCGCGCGCCGTGCTCGCGTCCGTGGTCTTCGCCTTCGAGGCCACCCATCAATCGCTCGGGCTCCTGCCGCTGCTGGCCGGGTGCAGCGCCGCCTATCTGGTCTCCATCGTGGGGATGCGCAACTCGATCATGACCGAGCGGCTCGCCCGGCGGGGGGCGCCGGTCCGCACCGAATACAGTGTGGACTATCTGAGCCAGCAGCTGGTGCGGGACCACGCCGTGCGCGAGGTGGCCGTGCTGGCAGCGGACCGGCTGATCGGAGAGGTGCGGCAGTGGCTCGCGAGCGGGCTGCCCGAGGCGTCGCACCACGGGTACCCGGTGGTGGACTCGGCGGGGGTGCTGATCGGGGTGGTGACGCTCCGCGACCTGACCGACCCGCACGCCGACCCGGCGGCCCCGGTGGCGCGGGTCGTCAAGCGGCCGCCGGTCGTGATCTTCGAGACCGGCACGCTCCGCGAGGCGGCGGACCATATGGTGGAGGAGCGGGTCGGGCGGCTGGCGGTGGTCAGCCAGGACGATCCCACCCGGCTGGTGGGGATGATCTCCCGGAGCGACCTGCTGGACGCGCACCGGCCCAGGCTCGAGGCGCGGGACCGGGCGGTGCGGAGCATCGAGCTCAGGCCCCGTGCGTGGCTGGGCGCCGAGCGGCGCGGCGCCGGCGCCGCTCGCTGACGCGATTCCCTATATCCGGATGACGCCGGCGACTCACCGGGCCGCGTAGCTGGTCGCCGCCGCCAGTTTCTCGAGCGCGGCGAGGACGGCGGCCGGCTGCTCCTCCTGCACATATTGGCCGGATCCGGGGACGCTGTCCGCGCTGAAGTCCGGCAGCCGCTGGGCCAGGAGGGCGATCTGCTCGGCTCCCACCCCGCTCTGGTGGGGTACCGCGCCCACGAGCAGTCGCACCGGCACCTTGCAGTCCCCCAGCCGGGCGAGCAGGCTCTCCGACTCCACCGACTGCGCCATCCCCTGCCAGGCATCGATCGCGCCCGACAGATCGGCCGTCGCTCCCTCGGTATAGCCGGCGACGACCTCGGGCGTGACCCAGCTGGTGTCGCTCGAGTTGGCCACGATTTCGCGACGCACCTCACCCCGGAACGCGTCCGGCTGCAAGAGCGCCTTGGTGAGCATGCCGCCGAACCGCATGGCCCGGCGCAGGCCGGGCGTGGCCGCCGTCTCGGCCGGCCCGCCGTCGATCGAGAGAATGCCCTCGACCAGGTCGGGCCGGTCGTACGCCAGGCGCAGGGCGATGGACGCGCCGGTCGAGTGGGCGATGATCAACGCCTGGCGGATCCCCAGGCTGTCCAGGACGGCCGCGACGCGCGCGGTCTGAGCCGTGAGGGAGTAATTCGCCCGGCGCGGGTGCGCGGACCACCCGAACCCCAACGGCTCGACGACGATCGCCCGGTACCCCAGCCCGGCCAGGGGGCCGACGATCCGGCGGTAGCCGAAGGCGGCCCCGAAGAGTCCCGGGATGAGCACGACCGGCCGGCCGGATCCGACGCTCGTCGTCCGCAGGACTTCCCCCCGGGCCACCGGGATGTCGCGGACCACCGCGGTAGTATCGAGCGGGCCCAGCAGGCCCAGAGCCACAGCCAGAGCGACGATCACAAGAACCTCCGGGGCGGACGCGATGAACCTGCGTGCTGACCGATCGGCACCCAGGCAGAGGGGGCCGGCAGGTCAGCCGCGGGCGTTCGGCACCCAGCGGATCAGCTTGCCCGGCTGTACCTCGAAGAACTGGCAGAGACGGTCCAGGGTCTGGGCGTGCAGCCGGCCAAAGCTGCCGCCAGCGCGGGAGAGACGGTAGGCACTGGGATAGGCGAGGTCGGTCCCTCGGCTCAGGGCGTAGGCGGTGATCCCGCGCGCTTGCATGAGCTCGAAGACCTTGAGCTGCACCATGAGGACCCTTCGGTTGGATCGCGGCTATGGATGTAGCCATGCGATATACAGCGCTGCAGTATAGCCCCCGGCACCGCGAATAGCGAATCGGGCAGGCGGGCGCTACGGCGCGTACGGATCGTCCCCGCGCCGAAGGGCCGGAATTCCCCTCCGTGCGGCCACCACCTCGCCGCCCACCCGCCGCCCGAGACACGCGCGGAAATAGGCCTCGACATCGGCGGGCCGCTCGCGCCGCGTGGCGGAGAGCGCGCGGCGCACGTCCTCCTCGCGCCGTCCGGCCACCAGGTCCCGGACGGCGTCGGCCGCGATCCGCCGGTCGAGCGACCGGAGCTGGCGCGCGACCGCGTCGGGGAACGGCAGGTCGGCCCCGGGCGGGAAGCGCTCCACGCCCTCCCGGCCGCCCAGCATCGCGGGCCGCGGGAAGCGGACGAAGACGGGCTGGGTGAAGTGCGGGTGCCGGAGCATCAGCTCGCCCTTGGCCAGCGTGGCGAGCCGCGTCTTCACCGCCGGCGAGAGCGTGGCATACCCCGGCGTGGCCAGCTCGTCGGGATCCATGCGGCCGAAGATCGTGGTGCCGGCGTTGCCCGTGACGCGTCGCAGCACCTGGGAGCGAAACTGCTGCGCGGAGAACAGCACGAGGCCGAGGTAGCGCCCGCGCTCCGACAGGTCCACCAGCATCCGCCGCACGTAGGTGTCGGGGCCGTCCGCCGGCGCGTACTTGTTGAGCTCGTCCACGAAGACCACGACGTGGTCCACGCCCAGGTCCCGGCGCTCGAGGTGCTCGCGCAGCTGGGAGACGATCCGCGCGAACACCAGGTCCTGCGCCAGCGGATCGAGCCCGGCCACGTCCACCACGTACGCGGTCCGGTCGGCGAAGCTCCCCCAGGGCAGGTCGTTGGCCACGCCGTCGTCGGTGACCAGCCCCTTCGACCGCGTGGCGATGTTGCCCAGCCGGTTCCGGATCTTCCGGATCGTGGCGACGTGGTGGGTCCGCCACACCTCCCCGCCCCGCCGTGTCTCGAGGAAGTCGAAGATCGCGCGGAAGAACTCCTCCAGATCGGCGAAGCTCTGGACCAGGAACGGCCGCTCGCGGAGCTGCGGATCGGTGAACTCGCGGCCCACCACCCGCTCGGCCAGGAAGTCGATGAGCGCGTCGGCCTTCGCGTCCACGTCGTCGCGGTTGAGCACCACCTCGGCGTAGTCCAGCACCTCGCGCAGGCCCCACACCAGTGGCTCGGTGTTGGCCGCGAGCTGCTCGTTGGTCCGGAGCGTGTTCAGGTTGACGCCGTCGGGCTTGAACGGCGCGTAGTAGCGGACGCTCGCGAGGGGCCCGGGCTCGAGGCCGAGGCGGGCGTACAACCGCCGGTCGTCCGCCGTGATCTCGCCCGGCTGGTCGAGGAAGCAGAGGTCGGGCCCCTTCACGTTGAGGCAGAGCGCCGCGACCGTACCCTTGTGGGCCGGAAACGTCTGGAAGATGCTGGCCAGCAGGAACTCGACCGCGCTGGTCTTGGTGGCGAGGCCGGACACTCCGCTCAGGTTGAGATGCGCCGCCTCGGGACCGAGCAGGAAGTCCGCATCCAGGTAGACGGGCGACTCGAGGCCCCCGGCCGCGTAGACCCCGACCGGAATCCCGGTGCCGCGCTCGCGGCCGCTGTAGGCGTCCATTCGGAGCGCCAGGCGGACGTCGGCGTCGCCCGCGAGATACACGGGACCGATCGGCGCCGGCTCGAGCGGCTCGTCCGGCGCCTGTCGGAGCACGGCCGCGAGGAACAGGCGGGCTTCGCTACCGGCGGACGAGTATGCGAGCCCGTCGGTCACCAACCCGTACACGCTGCGCCCCGACCCCTCCACCCGCACGATCGCGCCGATGCCGACCGCGGCGTCGCGGGCGGCCTCGATCCAGAAGTGGTGGGGAGTGGAGGGCCGGAGCTCGGTGGCGAGGACGTGGCCGACGGGATGACCGGGCATGTCGGAAGATAGGAGTGAGACGTAAGAAGTGAGAAGGGAGAAGGACGCGACTTCTCCCTTCTCACTTCTTACGTCTCACTTCTCACTCTACAGATCTTCTTCGGCGGGAAACGCCGGGACCTCCGTGAGCCAGAACCCGGCCAGCGTGCCCTCCCGGTCCACCTCGATCAGCAGGCGGTCGGCCACGCGGACCAGATCCGCGTCGCGGCTCGGGCCAACGCGGAGATGGAACACGCTCTCGGTGCGGTTGGTCAACACCGTGAGCGAGGCATTCAGCTCGAGCGAGGTGACGGCCCCCTTGGCGCCCTTGCTCGAGAGGACGACCCGGCCGTCGGTGAGCTGCCCCGGCGCCGCGAGATCGGCCACCGTGCCCACCTCGGGCCAGACCACGATGTCGAGACCGCAGATCACGCCGTTGTGGACGTCCACCACCGCGATGGAGCCCAGCTCGTCGGTGAGCTCGACGGTGCCGGTCAGGCCGCCCCCGGCGCGGGTGCCCTTGAACGCACCCGACAGGATGTCCGTCTCGGGGTCCCACCGCCACGCGAGCGAGGGGAGCGCCCCGGCGAGAGGCTCGATGCGCGCGTCCACGCCCGGCTCAGGCCGCGCGCGCCGAGGCGAGGGCTTTCGTGAACCGGAGGATGCGGTCCAGCGCACTCTCGAGCTCCTTGTCGGACACGGCGTAGCTGAGCCGGACCCAGCGGTCGTCGCCGAACGCCGCGCCGGGCACGAGCGCCACGCCCTCCTGCTTCATGAGCTGCTCGCAGAACAGGGAGCCGGTGACGGGATCCTTGTCCCGGATGCCGTCCACCCGGAAGAAGAAGTAGAAGGCGCCGTGCGGCTCCACGAACTCCACCCCGGGCGCTTCGGCCCGGAAGCGCTCGACCAGGTAGTCCCGCCGCCGGCGGAACGCCGCGGTCATCTTCTGCACTTCGGCATCCACCCGGTCGTCCGCGAACGCGGTCGCCGCCGCCCACTGCGCCGGGTGGTTGGCGCCGGTGGTCGTGTGCGACTGGAGCGCAGCCATGGCCTTGGCCAGGTGCGGCGGCGCCAGCGCCGCGCCGATCCGCCAGCCGGTCATCGCGTAGGCCTTGCTCGCGCCGTAAATGATGACGGTGCGCTCGAGGTACTCGTCCGGCAGGTCGAGGAACGACGCGGCGGGACCGGTCCCGTAGTTGATGACCCGGTAGATCTCGTCGGCGATCACCCAGATGTCGTGTTTGCGCGCCCACTCGGCGATGGCCTTGAGCTCGCTGGCCGTGTACACCGAGCCGGTGGGGTTGCAGGGCGAGCAGATGATCAGGCCGCGCGTGCGCTTCGAGCTGGCGCGGTCGAGGTCCCGGGCGCTCACCTTGAGGCCCCACTCGAGCGAGCCCGGCACCATGACCGGCTCCGCCCGGCACAAATGGACGATCTGCGGGTACGAGACCCAGGCCGGCGCCGGGATCAGGACCTGGTCCGTCGGGCCGAAGAGGGTGAAGCAGGCGTTGAAGATCGACTGCTTCGAGCCGGAGCTCACCACGATGTTGTCCGCGTTCACCGGCCGCCCGTTCGAGAGCAGCGACAGCCGCCGGGCGATCGCCGTCCGGAGCTCGGCCAGGCCGATGTTGGGGGGATAGCGGGTCATCCCCTTCTGGATGGCCTGGATGCCGGCCTGCGCCACCGCCGCCGGAGTATCGAAATCGGGCTCGCCGACGCTCAGGTCCAGCACGTCCTCGCCCGCCGCCCGGCGGCGCTTGGCTTCGTTGCTGATGGCGACGGTCTCGGATCCCTTGAGGTGCTGAACGTTGGGCGACAGCGGATCGGGCATGCGGAGATTTCCAGTGGAAGGTTGCGCGTGTGAACCGGGGAAAGGTTCGCCCCCGGTCGGGCGATGTCAACAGTTGGCGCACCCGTCTCCGGGGGCTTAGCTTGCCGCCGGCATGACCGACCTCGAGCAGCTTCATCTCACGGATCCCGTCGCCGACGCGCTGACCGCGCTGGGCTGGGCGGCGGAGGATCCGCGCGTGCGGGATGCGGCCCCGACCGCGGCGCGGGGCCACAACCTCGTGGTCCTGGCCCCGCCCGGTGCCGCCCATGCCGCGCCCGCGCTGGCCGGCCTCGCGAGCCGGCTGGCCGCCGGCCCGGGCGAGGGGCCGGTCCTGCTCGTCTGCCCCGGCGCCGAGCTGGACGGCTGGGGCGGATTGATGAAGGCGCTGCTCCGGGGCACCCAGTTGCGGCTGGAGGTCGCGCGCGGCGCGGCGCGGGCCGCCCGGCGGCTCAAGGCGGGCACGCTCGATCTGCTGGTGACGACGCCGGAGACGGCCGCGGCGCTGGCGGCACGGGGCACGCTCAAGGGCGAGAGCCTGGGCGCCATCGTCATCGCCGGGCCGGACCGCTGGCCCGACCGCGACGTCGTGACGCCGCTCATGCAGGATCTGCCGAAGGAACGGCAGCGCATCCTGCTCGTGAGCGCGCCGGACCGGATCGAAGACCTGGTAGATCGCTACGCCCGGAAAGCGCTGGTGCTCGGCCTGCCCTCGGCCGGCGCCGACGTGGCCCCGGCCGGCCCCGTGCGGACGGTCGCGGTGGCGTGGGAGCGGCGCCCCGCCGCGCTCGCGGACCTGCTGGAGGTGCTGGACCCCCGGTCGCTCGTCGTGTGGACCGCCGACCGGAGCCAGCACGGGGCGATCGCGGGTGCGCTTCCGGCGGGCGATTCCTCCATCCGGGTCGTCACCGGCGACGCCCCGAAGGCCGAGCTGGTGGTGGCGTTCGACCCGCCGGACGCGGGGAGGCTCCGACAGCTGCTGGAGGCCGGGCAGGTCGTCCTGCTGGTGCCGCCGGGCGCCGAGTCCCACGTCGAGCGGATCGCGGCCCCGCGCCGTCCCCTCCGCCTGCCCGGCCCGGTGGAGGAGGCGACGGACGCGGCCGCAGCGCGCCGCGCCGCAGTGGCGCGGGCGGTCGAAGCCGGGCGGCCCGACGCCGCGCTCCTGGCCCTGGCGCCGCTATTCGAGCGCTACGACGCTACGGCCGTTGCGGCGGCGGTATATGATTTATGGGTGGCTGCGGCGGCCAAGTCGGCCCCGGCGGCCCCCGTGGCCCCGGCGGGGGGCCCGGCCGTCGAGCCGGCAACGGCGAAGATCTTCGTCGGCGTTGGCCGCACCGACGGCGCCACGCCCAGCGACTTGGTCGCGATCCTGACCAAGGAGCTCAAGGTGGCCCGGGAGAAGATCGGCCGGATCGAGCTGCGCGAGGGTTATAGCCTCGTCGAGCTGCCGGCTCAGGAGGCGGAGCGGATCGCGAGCGCCCTGAACGGCATCACGATCCGCCGCAAGCGGGTCGTGGCCCGGGTGGATCGTGGCCCGGCACGGCCGCCGGCGCGGGCTCCGCGCCGGACACGGTGACATTTTGAGGAGAGCAGCGATGACGAGCAGGATCCTGGCCGCGCTGGCGCTGGTGAGTGCTTTTGGCACGACGGCCGCCTGGGGACAGGCCGACTCGACGATTCCGAAGGCCGGCCCGGTGATCCCGATGAGCCAGATGATCGCGGATCTGAAGTCCGACGCCCCCTATACCCGGAATGGCGCGGCGTACGAGCTGGCGGGCCTGGGTCCCAAGGCCGCCCCGGCGGTGCCGGCGCTGATCGAGGCGCTTCAGGATCCGGCAGCTTCCGTGCGCTATCCGGTGACCATCGCGCTGCGGGAGATCGGCCCTGCCGCCGCCGCCGCGGTGCCGGCGCTCACGAAGGTGGCCGAGGAGGACCTCAACGACGAGGTGGCCGCCTCCGCCCTCCAGGCCCTCCGGGTGATCGACCCCGCCGCCGCGGCCAAGGCGGAGGCGGGGAAGTAGCGGCCTCAGCGCCGGCGCGCCACCAGTTCCTTGAGCGCCGTGCCCGGACGGAACGCGGGCACGACGGACGCCTTGATCGTGATGTCGGCACCCGTGCGCGGGTCGCGCCCCCGGCGCGCCGCGCGCTTCCGCGTCTCGAAGTTGCCGAACCCGGCGATCCGCACCCGCCCGCTCTTCCGTAGCTCCCCCGCGATGATCCCATCGGTCGCGAAGAGCGCGTCCACCACCGCGGCGGCCTGCGCCTTGGGGAGCTCCAGCCGACGGGCCAGCGCCTGAACGACTTCCTGCTTCGTCAACCGGCACTCCTTGTTCCGTGGAAGGCATGCGTGAGGCGCGGCAATATGCCCGCGCGCGCGGAACCGCCGCAAGAGCGCGGACGCGGCGCTGGATGACCGCGGACGACGGATTAGATTTGCTCTCTTCCGTTCGCGGGACGCAAGGAGCGGTGATGGAGAAGGAAGCGCGGCCCGGATCGATCGAGGTCATCGCCGGGGTCATGTTCGCCGGCAAGAGCGAGGAGCTCATCCGGCGCGTGCGGCGTGCGGTCATCGCGCGGCGCCGGGTGCAGGTCTTCAAGTCGCACCTGGACAGCCGGTACGCGGGACTCTACAGCGTGGCGAGCCACGACGGGACCGAGCTGGACGCGGCCCCGGTGGACTCCTCCGCGGAAGTCTTCCGCCTCGCCCGGCAGGAGACCCAGCTCGTGGCGGTGGACGAAGCGCAGTTCCTGGACGCCGGCATCGTGCGGGTGGCCACGGCGCTGGCAGCGCGCGGCGTCCGCGTCATCCTCGCGGGCACCGACACCGATTTCCGGGGGGAGCCGTTCGGCCCGATGGGCGAGCTCATGGCGGTGGCGGAGACCGTGGACAAGCTCCGGGCCATCTGCGTGATCTGCGGCGAGCTGGCCTGCCGCAACCAGCGCCTGGTGGACGGCAAGCCCGCGCAATGGTCGGCGCCCACGATCATGGTGGGCGGCCGGGAGAGTTACGAGGCCCGGTGCCGGCGGTGCCACGACGTCCCCCGCGTCGACGCGGACCAGTTCCTCCTCGTGAACAGCGGCAGCCAGTAACCGGCGCCGGCGTGCTCTCCGTCGCCCTGACCGGCAACATCGCCGCGGGCAAGACCACCGTCGCCCGGCTGTTCCGGCAGTGGGGCGCCACGGTGATCGACGCCGACCGGCTGGCGCAGGAGACGCAGGCCGCCGGCGGGCCGGTGCTCGCCCGGATCGGCGAGCGCTTCGGGCCGGGGGTCCTGTTGCCCGACGGCTCGCTCGACCGTGCCGCACTCCGGCGGCTGGTCCTGGCCGACCCGGAGGCGCTCCGCGCACTCAACGCGATGGTCCATCCCGAGGTGCACCGCCGCCGCCGGGCGCTGCTGGCCGAGGCGCGCGCGCGGGGTGATCGCATCGTCGTGACCGACATCCCCCTTCTCTTCGAGGCCGACGACCCGTCGGCGTACGACGCGGTCGTCCTGGTGGACGCGCCCGGCGAGGTGCGTGAGGCCCGGATCGTGCGCGAGCGCGGCCTCGATCCCGACGAGGCGCGGCGCATGCTCGCCTCCCAGCTTCCGGTCGAGCCGAAGCGCGCGCGCAGCGATTTCGTGATCGACAATGCGGGAGACCCGGCCGCGCTCGAGCGCGCGGCGCGTCGCGTCTGGCTCGCGCTCGAGGCGCGGGCGGCGGCGGGCCGCGCGTGATCCCCGGTCTTGGCTTCCCGCCCGCAGGTGTTAGCTTCAAACCGCCATGTCATCCATCCCCGCCGACCTCCGTTACACCAAGGATCACGAGTACGTCCGCGCGGGCGCCGACGGCATCCTGACCGTCGGCATCACCGACTACGCGCAAGGCGAGCTGGGCGACGTGGTCTTCCTCAATCTGCCCAAGCCGGGTGACGCAGTGACGGCGCACCAGGCGTTCGGCACCATCGAGGCCGTGAAGGCCGTTTCCGAGCTGTTCAGCCCGGTGAGCGGCAGCGTGGTGGAGGTCAACGGCGCGCTCGAGGCCGACCCCGCCGCCGTCAATCGCGATCCCTACGGCGCCGGCTGGATGGTGCGGCTCCGCCCCGCGGCCGCGCCGCCGGACGATCTGCTCGGCGCGGACGCCTACAAGGCCCATATCGGAGAGTGACCCGCTTGAAGGTCCCGCTTCCCCATCCCGAACGCTTCACCTCCCGTCACATCGGCCCCCGCCCCCAGGACATCCAGGAGATGGTGGAGACCCTGGGCTACGACTCGCTCGACGCCCTCGTCGACGCGGTCGTGCCCGAGGAGATCCGGCTTCGCCGTCCGCTGGCGCTGCCCAAGGGCAAGAGCGAGCGGGAGGTGCTGCGGTCCCTCCGCGGCCTCGCCGGCCAGAACGAGGTCTTCCGATCGTACCTCGGCATGGGCTACCACGGCACGTTCACGCCGCAGGTGATCCAGCGGAACATCCTGGAAAACCCCGGGTGGTACACGGCCTACACGCCCTACCAGGCCGAGATCAGCCAGGGCCGGCTGGAAGCGCTGCTCAATTACCAGACGATGGTCGCGGACCTCACCGGGCTTCCGATCGCCAACGCGTCGCTGCTCGACGAGGCCACGGCGGCATCCGAGGCCGTGTGGATGACCGAGGCGGTCGCGGCCAAGCGGCCCGCGCCGGCCTTCCTCGTGGACCAGGCCTGTCATCCGCAGACCATCGCGGTGGTGCGCACCCGCGCCCGGGTGAGGGGCATCGCGATCCGCATCGGCCCGGCCGACCGTTTCGAGCTCGAGCCCGACGTGATCGGGATGCTGGTCCAGTACCCGACGACCGACGGGTTGATCGCCGACTACCGGGACCTCTGCCGCCGGGCGCACGAGGCGGGCGCGCTGGTGACCGTGGCCACCGACCTCCTCGCCCTCACCCTGCTCGCTCCGCCGGGCGAGTGGGGCGCGGACATCGTGGTCGGCAGCTCGCAGCGGTTCGGCGTGCCCATGGGATACGGCGGCCCGCATGCGGCGTTCTTCGCCACCCGGGACCAGTACAAGCGGCACATGCCGGGACGCATCATCGGCGTGAGCCGGGACGTGACCGGCGGGCCCGCGCTCCGGATGGCGCTCCAGACCCGGGAGCAGCACATCCGGCGGGACAAGGCCACCAGCAACATCTGCACGGCGCAGGTGCTGCTCGCGGTCATGGCCAGCATGTACGCGGTCTACCACGGGCCCGACGGGCTCCGGCGGATCGCGGAGCGGGTGCACGGCTTCACCCTGCTGCTGGCGACGGCGCTCCGGCGCCTGCGCTATCGCCTGGTGCACGACCACTTCTTCGACACGCTCTGCATCGAGGTCGAGCGCTGGGCCCTGCCGGGGATCGTGGACGCCGCGCGCGCGCGCCGGATCAACCTGCGGGTGCTCTCGCCCACCCAGCTCTGCGTGGCGCTGGACGAGGCGGTGACGCTGAACGACGTCGCGGACCTCATCGCGGTCTTCTCGCTGGACGAGACGCTGCCGTTCATGCTGGACCAGCTGGCGCCGGACATCGGACCCGCCATTCCCGAGGCGCTGCGCCGCACGAGCGCCTACCTCGCCCATCCCGTCTTCCACCTGCACCACTCGGAGACGGAGATGCTGCGCTACATCCGGCGGCTCGAGGGCCGGGACCTCTCGCTCACCGAGGCGATGATCCCGCTCGGCTCGTGCACCATGAAGCTCAACGCCACGACCGAGATGATGCCGGTGAGCTGGCGCGAGTTCAACCGGCTGCATCCGTTCGCCCCGCGGGACCAGACCGCCGGCTACCTCCGGCTCTTCCAGCAGCTCCGCTTCCAGCTGGCGGAGATCACCGGCTTCTCGGCGGTCTCGCTCCAGCCCAACGCCGGCTCCCAGGGCGAGCTCACCGGCCTGCTGGTGATCCGCGCGTATCACGAGTCGCGGGGCGAGGCGCACCGGAAGAAGTGCCTGATCCCGCTGTCGGCGCACGGCACCAACCCGGCGAGCGCGGTGATGGCGGGATTCGAGGTGGTGACGGTGAAGTCGGACGCGAAGGGGAACATCGACGTCAAGGACCTCCAGGCCAAGGCCTCGGCGAACGCAGCCGAGCTCGCCGGGATCATGGTCACCTACCCCTCCACGCATGGTGTCTTCGAGCCCACGATCAAGGAGATCTGCCGGATCGTGCACGAGGCCGGCGGCCAGGTGTACCTCGACGGCGCCAATCTCAACGCGCAGGTCGGGCTCTGCCGCCCCGGCGACTACGGCGCCGACGTGTGCCACCTGAATCTCCACAAGACGTTCTGCATCCCCCACGGCGGGGGCGGACCGGGCATGGGGCCGATCGCGGTGGCCGCGCACCTGGCGCCGTTCCTGCCCGACCACCCGGTGGTGCACGTGGGCGGGCCGCAGGCCTGCGGCACCGTCGCGGCCGCGCCCTGGGGAAGCGCCGCCATCCTCCCGATCTCGTGGGCGTACATCGCGCTGATGGGTTGGGACGGGCTCACCGAGGCCACCAAGGTCGCGATCCTCAACGCGAACTACATCGCGCACCGTCTCAAGGGGCACTACGAGCTGCTCTACAGCGGGGCCGGCGGGCTCGTGGCGCACGAGTGCATCATCGACACCCGTCCCTTCAAGCAGTCCGCCGAAGTCGACGTCGAGGACATCGCCAAGCGGATCATCGACTACGGCTTCCATCCGCCCACGGTGTCGTTCCCGGTGCCGGGCACGCTCATGATCGAGCCGACCGAGAGCGAGTCGAAGGAGGAGCTGGACCGCTTCTGCGACGCGCTGATCGGCATCCGGGAGGAGATCCGCGAGATCGAGACCGGCGTCGCCGCCCGGGGCGACAACCTGCTCACGCACGCGCCCCACACGCTCCAGCAGGTGATCGCGGACGACTGGAGCCGGCCCTACCCGCGGGAGCGGGCCGCGTTCCCCTCGCCTTCGACCCGGCTCCACAAGGTGTGGCCCACGGTGGGGCGCATCGACAGCGCCTACGGGGACCGCCACCTCGTGTGCACCTGCCCCCCGGTCGAGGCGTACGCCTCCCAGACCTGAGCGCGATTCCGCCGTGTGGCATCTCTGGGTGGACGACGTCCCCCGCCCCGGCTTCCTCAACATGGCGATCGACGAGACCCTGCTCCGGCTCGCAGAGGCGAACGGAGCGGCGGTCCTTCGCCTCTACCGGTGGGCGCCCGCATGCCTCTCGTTCGGGCGGCACGAGCCGGCGCGGCGCCGCTACCGCCGCGACCGGATCGCCGAGCGCGCGATCGACGTCGTGCGGCGCCCCACCGGCGGCCGCGCCGTCTGGCACGACGCGGAGCTGACCTACGCAGTCGCCGCGCCGGCGGCGACGTTCGGGACGCTCGGAGAGACCTACCTCGCGATCCACCGCACGCTGGCCTGCGCCCTGTCCGAGCTTGGCCTGGCCGCCACGCTGGCGCCGGTACCCGCGCGGGGCGCGACACCGGACGCTGGCGCCTGCTTCGCGGCGCCTGCCGGCGGGGAGGTGCTGGCGGGCGGACGGAAGGTCGTCGGGAGCGCGCAGCTCAGGACCCGCGCCGCGTTCCTCCAGCACGGCTCGATGCTGCTCGATGGCGACCAGCGCCTCGTGGCCGACGTCTCGGCGGGCCCGGCCCCCGCTGGCGGCGATGCATCGCTCGCGCTGCTCCTGGGCCGGCGGGTGAGCTTCGAGGAGGCGGCCGAGCGGGTGGCGTCCGCCGCGCGGGGCTGGGGCGCCGAGTGGCGCGGCATCCACCGGGGCGACGCGATCGTGGAGCTGGCGGCGGCCGCGGCCGATGGGTACCGCTCGGACGAGTGGACCTGGTACCGCTGAGCGCACCGGGAACAGCGGCGCCCCGGAGCGGCGACCGGAACGGGGGTGCCCCCGCAGGACTGTGCGCTGGTCCGAAGGGGGCACCCCCGTTTCGTGCGCCCGCCGCGTCCGGATATCTTCCGGCGTCCACCCCTACCGTCACCACGCCGGAGCCTGCGTGCCCTCGCACCAGACGGGACCAGCGGTCATCCTCTGCGCCCTGCTCGGCGTGGCCCCGCTCGCCGGGCAGACCCGCGACCCGAGCGCGCTCGTCATCGTCACCGGCCAGCAGGCCGTCATGCCGGTCCCGACCCTGATGGAGGGACCGCAGAACCTCACGGCCAACTTCGATGTCGCCGACCAGCTCTTTCTCCGCCTGGCCGAGCTCCCGCCCGATCTCGTGACCACGGACGAGCGGCGCTTCGCGCCCGCGCTGGCGAAGTCGTGGACCCGGCGCGACTCCCTGACCCTCGTGTTCGATCTCGACCCGCGCGCCCGCTGGCACGACGGCAAGCCGGTGACCGCGCAGGATGTGGTCTTCACGTTCGATCGCGCGCGGAACCCCGCGATCACTCCCAAGCTGGCGGGGCTCCTGCACCATATCGTGAGCGTCACGGCCGAGGGCGACCGCCGCGTCGTGTTCAAGTTCGACCGGGTGTACGCGGAGCAGTTCTACGACGCCACCTACAACGTGGCGCCGCTGCCGTCCCATCTCTTCCCCGCCTCCGCCACCGTCGCGAATCCGCCTCGCGCATTCCTCGCCGCTCCGGTGGGCGACGGCGCATTCCGGTGGGTGCGGAGCGTGCCGGGCCAGTTCATCGAGCTGGCCGCGGTCCCGGACTTCTTTCTCGGCGCCCCGAAGATCCGGCGCCTCTTCTTCCGCACCGCGGCCGACCCCGAGGCGCGGGTCAATCTGCTCCTGAGCGGCGAGGCGGACGCGACCGACAACATCCCGGTGCCGCCGCTGTCGAACATCCAGCGGGTGGACGCGGCCCCCGGGCTCCGGGCCGTCCCGGTCGCCTCGCCCATCCTGGGCTACCTGCTCTTCAACCAGCGGGACCGCGCCGACAGCACCAGGCCGCACCCGATCCTGAGCGACGTCAACGTGCGGCGCGCGATCGCGCTGGCGCTCGACCGGCGGCGCATGGTGCAGTCCGTCTTCGGCCGCTACGGCGACGTGCCCTACGGGCCGGTTTCCGAGCTCCTCTGGATCCGGAACCGCTCGCCCCGGGCTGCGGGCCCGGACACGGCGCAGGCCCGGCGGCTGTTGGCGAAGAGCGGGTGGTTCCCGCGGGACGGCGACGGCATCCTCGCCCGCGGCGGGCGTCCGCTCCAGCTCACGCTCAACTATCCGCTCACCAGCGAGGTCCGGAAGCAGATCGCGCTCCAGGTGCAGGAGCAGCTCCGGACGATCGGGATCCAGATCGATCTCGCGCGGCTCGAGGGCCCGGTCTGGGCCGAGCGCCGCTCCCGCGGAGACTTCGACATCGACTTCTCCTCGGCGATGCAGGACCCCACGCCGTCGGGGCTCACCCAGAGCTGGTCGTGCGAAGGCGGCACCAACGTCGCCCACTACTGCGACCCCGGAGTGGACTCGCTCCTCGGCCGGGCCATCACCTCGCCGTCCGGGCCGGCCGCGGCGGGCCTCTGGCAACAGGCGGTGCGGCGCATCGAGGCCGACCAGCCCGCCGTCTTCATCTACGCTCCCTCCGCAGTCTACGCCGTGAGCCGCCGGTTCCGGCAAGCGCCGATCCGGCCGGAGTCCTCGTGGCTCCGGATCCGGGAGTGGAGCCCGTGATCCGCTGGCTCGCTGTCCGCGGCCTGCAGGCCGCGGTGACGCTGGCCCTCGTCACGGTCCTGCTCTTCTTTCTGATGCGGCTCGCGCCCGGCGATCCGCTCTCGCGCCTGGGCAGCGACCAGCAGCTGTCGCCGCGCCAGCTCCAGCACATCCGGGCGCTCTACCGGCTCGACCAGCCGGCGGGCAAGCAGCTGGCGGCCTGGGTGGCCGGCCTCGCGCACGGCGACCTGGGCAATTCGATCGAGTACGGCCGGCCGGTGACGTCGCTGATCGCGGAGCGGCTGCCGGCCACGCTCCTGCTGGGCGGCACCGTGCTGCTGGTGAACTTCACCGTGGGCCTGTGGCTCGGGGCGGTTCAGGCGACACGCCGCGGCCAGCCGGCGGACCGGTGGCTCACCGCCGCGTCGCTCGCCGGATACGCCACACCGTCGTTCTGGCTCGGGCTCGTGCTCGCGTGGCTGGTCGCGGTGCGGTGGCGCATCCTTCCCGCGGCGGGAATGCAGGACCCCCTGCTCGACCCCGGCGCCGGGGCATGGACCCGTGGACTGGACGTCGCCGCCCATCTCGTGCTGCCGGCGGCCACGCTTGTGATCGTGAGCATCGCCAGCACGATGGGCTACCAGCGGCGCGCCATGCTGGAAGTCCTCCCCCTTCCTTATATAGTGGCGGCCCGGGCCCGGGGACTCGCCGAGCCGGTCGTGCTGCGCCGGCACGCGTGGCGCAACGCCCTCTTTCCGGTGCTCACGCTGGCGGGCCTCTGGCTGCCGATCCTCGCCACCGGATCCGTGTTCGTCGAATCGGTGTTCGCCTGGCCCGGGCTCGGCTCGCTGGCGGCGGACGCGGTGGGCTCGCGCGACTACCCCCTGCTCATGGGCACCGCGCTCCTCGTCTCCTCGCTCGTGGTGCTCGGCGGGTTCGTGACCGACATCGCCTACGGACTGCTCGACCCGCGGATTCGATGGAGCTGACCGCCACCCCGGGGACGCTCGTCGCCGGCGTCTGGCGGCGGCCGGGGGGCCGCGCCGCGCTGGTGACGCTGGGCCTCATCGCGGCGGTCGCGATCGCGGCGCCGCCGTTCCTGCCCGACCCGGCGGCGCAGCCCGACGTGGTCGGCCAGGCCTCCCTCCCGCCCGGGCCGGGCCATCCCTTCGGCACCGATCAGCTCAGCCGGGATGTGCTCGCGCGGGTCGTGGGCGGGGCGCGGGTCTCGCTCGCGGTCGCCGGGCTCGCGGTCCTGGTCTCGATCACGATCGGCGCCGGCGTGGGCCTGGTCGCGGGGTATCTGGGCGGCGCCGTGGACGCGGCGCTCATGCGGCTGGTGGACGCGGCGCTCGCGATCCCCCGCCTCTTCATTCTGCTCCTGCTCCTCGCGGTCTGGGATCATATCCCGCTCGCGGCGCTCATCGTCATCCTCGGCACGACCGGGTGGTTCGGCACCAGCCGCCTGGTGCGCGGCGAAGTGCTGCGGCTCCGGCACGAGGACTTCGTCGCCGGCGCCGAGGCGCTCGGCGCGCGGCCGGCGCGGGTTATGTTTCGGCACCTGCTCCCCAACGCCATGGGCCCGCTGCTCGTGGCCGCGACGCTCGGCGTGGGCGACGTGATCCTGCTGGAAGCCGGGCTCTCGTTCCTCGGCCTCGGCATCCAGCCGCCGAAGCCGTCGTGGGGAGGCATGATCTTCGACGCCAAGTCGGTCCTCGTCGCCGCGCCGTGGACCGGCATCTTCCCCGGCCTGGCGATCGCCGTCACCGTCCTGGCGGTGAGCCTCCTGGGCGACGCGCTGAGCGGCGCGACGGACCCGAGACGGTCATGAGTCGAGTCCTCGAGGTGGAGAACCTGCGGGTCACGTTCCCCGGCGCCGGCGGCAGGGTCGCCGCGGTGGACGGCGTGAGCTTCGGCCTGAGCCGGGGCGAGACGCTGGCGCTCGTGGGCGAATCGGGCTGCGGCAAGAGCCTCACCAGCCTGAGCCTGCTCCGTCTCGTGCCCGAGCCCGGCCGCATCGAGCCCGGGAGCGCGATCCGTCTGGGCGACGCCGACGTGCTCGCGCTCGAAGGCGAAGCCCTCCGCGACATCCGGGGCCGCCGCATCGGGATGATCTTCCAGGACCCGATGACCAGCCTGGATCCGGTGTTCCGCGTCGGCGACCAGATCGCCGAAGGCATCCGGGCGCACTTCCCGGTGTCGAAGCGCGAGGCGCGGGAGCGGGCGGTGGCGCTGCTCCGCGAGGTCGGGATTCCCGATCCCGCGGCGCGGGCGGACGCGTATCCCCACCAGCTGAGCGGGGGCATGCGCCAGCGGGTGATGATCGCGATCGCGCTCGCGGCGGAGCCCGAGATCCTCATCGCCGACGAGCCGACCACCGCGCTCGACGTGACGGTGCAGGCGCAGATCCTCGAGGTGCTGGACCGGCTCCGCGCGGAGCGCGGCATGGCGGTGCTCCTCATCACCCACGACCTCGGCATCGTGGCCGGGCGCGCCGACCGGGTCGCCGTGATGTACGCCGGCCAGATCGTGGAGGAGGCGACCACGGCCGCGCTCTTCGCCCGACCCTCGCATCCCTACACTCAGGGGTTGTTCGCCTCGATCCCCCGCCTCGACGGACCGGTGGAGCGACTGCATCCGATTCCCGGCACGGTCCCGTCGCCCGCGGCCTGGCCCTCCGGCTGCCGCTTCCGCCCCCGCTGTCCCCATGCGTTCGAGCCCTGCGTGCGCGAGCCGGCGCTGCGCGACGTCGGGCGGGAGCAGAGGATGAGGTGCTGGCTCGAAAGTGAGAGGTGAGAGGTGAGAGGTGAGAGGGATGGGGCCCCGCTGCTCAGCGTCACCGACCTGGTGAAGCACTACCAGGGCGGCGCGCTCTTCGCGCGGCGGGGGCCGCCGGTGCGCGCGGTGGACGGCGTGTCGCTCGAGATCGGGCGCGGGGAAACGCTCGGGCTCGTGGGCGAGTCGGGCTGCGGCAAGTCGACCGTCGGGCGGACCCTGCTCCGGCTCCAGGAGCCCACCGCCGGCCGGGCCGTCTTCGACGGAGCCGACGTGTTCGCGCTCGACCGCGCGGCCCTCCGCCGCCTCCGGCGGCGCATGCAGATCGTCTTCCAGGACCCCTACAGCTCGCTCAACCCACGGATGCGGATCGGCGCCGCGGTGGCCGAGGGGATCGAGATCCACCGCCTCGTGCCGAAAGCGGAGATCCCCGGCCGCGTCGCCGCGCTGCTGCAGGAGGTGGGGCTCGATCCGGCGTTCGCGCGCCGGTACCCGCACGAGTTCTCGGGCGGCCAGCGGCAGCGGATCGGCATCGCGCGGGCCCTCGCGGTCGAGCCCTCGTTCATCGTGTGCGACGAGCCCGTGTCCGCGCTCGACGTCTCGGTGCAGGCCCAGGTGTTGAACCTGCTGGCGGACCTTCAGAAGCAGCGTGGGCTGTCGTACCTGTTCATCGCCCACGACCTCGCGGTCGTGCGCCAGGTGGCGCACCGGGTGGCCGTGATGTATCTCGGCCGCATCGTGGAGACCGGCCCGACCGAAGGACTCCTCGCCCAGCCGCGGCATCCGTACACGGTGGCCCTGCTGTCCGCGGTGCCGGAGCCCGATCCGGCCGGCAAGAAGCGCCGGGTCGTGCTGCCGGGCGATCCACCCAGTCCCTCGGCGCCCCCGCCGGGCTGCCCGTTCC
>DASWAI010000186.1:0-7249 GCA_036391215.1 Gemmatimonadales bacterium | reverse complement strand
GGGATTCAGCTGCAGCGGCCCAGATCCCGATCGTGACGAGCGAGGTTGAGGCGGCCCGCGTCTTCGTGGACATGGCACGTAGGCAACTCAACGATCTCGAAACCGGCGCCCGCAACGGGGACTGGGTTCCGCCCGGCGCGTTCGCACTTGCCTACGCCGAACTCCAGGACCCGGACGAGACCCTGCGCTGGCTCGACTCGATGCGGGTCGGGCGGGACCCTGGAATCCAAAACGTACGGCTGAATCCCCTGTTCGACTTCCTCCGGGACGATCCGCGGTACCGGGCGTGGGAAGCGAGGCTCTCCTGGCGCGAGCCTGGGGCGATTGGGGCCGCGACGCCCTGATCGGGCGCGCCGGGAGGTGGCACCCCGGACCGGCGCCATGCACATTCGAGCCCATGCAGACCGGACAGATCGGCCCTCCCCTCGGCACCACGCCCGCCGGACTCGAGCGCACGCGCGGCTATCCGCGCGAGTTCCCGACCGATCTGCTGCGGGAAGCGTCGCAGCGGCTCGCGATCATATCGCTCGTCGGTGCCGTGCTCTGGGTGATCGGGCCGCTCATGGCGCGCGTGGCGCTCTGGTCGATGGCCCCGGACGACCCACGTTGGCGCTCGCCCCACCCCACCGACGCCATCGCCGGCGCGAGCATCCTCCTGTCGCTGGCGCTCTTCTTCTACGCCCGCCGGAGCCACCGGGACCCTCGGTTCATCCTCGATCTCGGCCTCGGCTACATGATCCTAGCAGCGGCCGCCGTGGGGCTGGTCATGCACTGGGAGCCCCCACCGGCCGGGTTCCCAATGGTTCCCGTGATCAGCTGGATAGGGGCCGTGGTGCTCATGTTCGCCGCGATCGTGCCCAGCACGCCGGGCAAGACCCTGGTAGCCGGGCTCATCGCCGCGTCCATGAACCCGCTCGGTATGCTGATCGCCAAGGCCCGCGGAACCTGGGACTTCGGGTCCGCGGGCAACGCGTTCCTGATGCACTACCCCGACTACGTGCTCGTCGGCATCGCGGTCGTGATCTCGCACGTCGTCACCCGGCTGGGCCAGCAGGTCGCGAAGGCGCGCGAGATGGGCAGCTATCAGCTGGGCGACCTGCTTGGGCGCGGCGGCATGGGCGAGGTCTACAAGGCCACCCACCGCATGCTGGCCCGGCCGGCCGCGATCAAGCTGATCCGGCCGGAGATGCTCGCCGCGCTGTCCGGCGAGTCGGCGCAGCTCGCGGTCCGCCGCTTCCGCCGCGAGGCCGAGGCGGCGGCGAACCTGCGGTCGCCGCACACGGTGGAGCTGTACGACTTCGGCGTGACCGACGACCAGACGTTCTACTTCGTGATGGAGCTGCTGGACGGCATGGACCTCGAGTCGCTGGTGCGCACCCACGGCCCCGTGCCCGCCGGCCGGGTGATCCACATCCTGCGGCAGGTGTGCGAGTCCCTGGCGGAGGCGCACGCCAGCGGCCTGGTGCACCGCGACATCAAGCCCGCGAACATCCACGTGGGGCGGCTCGGGCTCACCCACGACTTCGTCAAGGTGCTCGACTTCGGACTGGTCAAGTCCGTGGCGGGGCCGGCCCGCGAGGACACGCTGGGCACGGCCGCCGGGCTCACGCCGGGAACGCCGGCTTACATGGCGCCGGAGATGGCGCTGGGCGACGAGGTGGACGGCCGGGCCGACCTGTACGCGCTGGGGTGCGTCGCCTACTTCCTGCTCACCGGCCGGGTGGTCTTCGAAGGCGACAACGCCCTCCAGCTGGTGGCGAAGCATCTGCGGGAAGCGCCGGTCCCGCCATCCAGGCGAACCAGCCTCCCGGTGCCGCCGGCGCTCGAGGCGCTGGTGCTCGCCTGTCTCGCCAAGGCGCCGGCCGACCGGCCCCGGAGCGCGGCCGAGCTGGGCCGGGCGCTGGCGGACATCCAGACCGAGCCGTGGGGCGAGGAGCAGGCCAGCCGGTGGTGGGAGCGCCACGCGGTTGGCGTAGCGCAGCCAGCTGACTAAACCGTCTTGTCCATTCCCCGATGGCTCTTATACTACACGAGCTTGAATCGTGGAAGCCGAAGCAGCTACGGCAATAGCATCCATGTTATCAGCAGTTCTCTCAGCTTCATTGTACCTGATAGTCCATAGTCGGAGGCGCGATGGCCACCCGTACCGCCAAGGGCGCGGAAACCCGGCTCCGGATCATCCGCGCCGCCGCCGATCTTTTCCACAAGCAGGGCGTCGCGGCCACGAGCCCGGACCAGGTGATCGCCGCCTCGGGCACCGGAAAGAGCCAGTTCTACCATTATTTCGGGAGTAAGGAGGGCCTGGTTCACGAGGTGCTCCAGACCTGGCTCGAGGCGGTCCGGGGTGGCACCTACCCCGCCGATCCCGCGATCGAGTCCTGGCGGGACCTGGAGCAGTGGTTCCGGGCCCACGCGAAATGGCAGAAACGGTTCCAGATGACCCGCGGATGCCCCCTCGGCACCATCGGCAACGGGCTCACCGCCGACGACGAGCTGGTCCGGCAGGACCTGACGCTGATCTTCGAGGTCATGCGGAACAAGCTGGCCGCCTTCTTCATCCGGGAGAAGGCGGCCGGGCGGCTCGCAGCGGCCGCGAGCGAGCAGGCACTGGCCGACTTCTGCCTCGCGACCGTCGAGGGCGCCATGCTGATGGGCCGGATCGGCCGGAGCAGCGCCCTGGTCGATAGCACGATAGACGAAGCCCTGGCCCATCTCCGGAGCTACGTGCCCTCCCCATGACCCGGACCATCCCCTTCTCCATGGTCGAGGACGCGCGCCGCCACGTCTACGAGGCCGCGATCCGCACGCCGCTGGTGCGGCTCCAGTACGACGAGGCGCCCGCCGAGATCTATCTCAAGCTCGAGAACCTGCAGCCGATCGGTTCGTTCAAGATCCGGGGGGCGTGGAACGCGGTGCGGCTGCTGCCGCCCGCCGAACGGGCCCGCGGCGTCTGGACGGTGAGCGCGGGCAACGCGGCGCAGGGCGTGGGGCTCGCCGCCCGCCGGGCCGGGGTGCCCTGCCAGGTGCTGGTGATGGATACCGCCCCGGCGGCCAAGCTCGAGGCCATCCGGCGGCTGGGCGCGGAGATCGTCAAGGCGCCGTTCGACGAGTGCTGGCAGGCGCTGGGGGAGCGGCGCCATCCCGCGATGACCGGGACGTTCGTGCATCCGTTCGAGGACGACGCGTTCATCGCCGGCAACGGCACCGCGGGCCTCGAGATCCTGGAGGACCTGCCCGACGTGGACGCGGTAGTGGCGGCGTTCGGCGGCGGGGGGCTCTCCTGCGGGATCGCCACCGTCATGCGGGAGAAGAAGCCGGCCGTGAAGGTGTTCGCCGCCGAGCCGGAGACGGCGGCCCCGCTGGCCCGCTCCTTCGCGGCCGGGTCGGCGCAGGATTTCCCCGGCTGGACCGCGAGCTGGGTGGACGGCTGCGGCGGGAAGAGCGTCTTTCCCCGGATGTGGGCGCTGGCGCACGGCCTGCTCGCCGGCTCGGTGGTCTCGCCCCTGGAGGACATCCGCCGCGCCTTGAAGGTCGCGGCAGAGCGGAATCACGTCATCGCCGAGGGGGCGGGCGCCTGCGCGGTGGCGGCGGCGCTCTCCGGGCAGTGCGGGGCGGGCAAGGTCGTGGCGGTGGTGAGCGGCGGGAACATCGACCTGAGCCGGTTCGCCGGGCTGGCCTCCAGCTGAGGCCAGCAGGTCACGAGGACTTCCGCCGTCCCCGGCGGGCGGCCCGGTCGGCGACGAGCTGCTCGAACCGCGCCCACAGCTCGGGGCGGATGCTGTCCCCCACCCCGGTGTTCAGCTTGCCGAGCATCACGGCGATCGAGCTCGTGTCCAGCCCCGCGATCCGCGCCTCCTCGATCACCGCCGCGAAGTGGATGCGGGCCTCCTGGATCATGCGTCCGAACAGCGGCGACCCGCCCGGACGCGCGCCCAGCGCCAGCGCCAGGAGATAGAGGTCGCGGGCGCCGTCGAGCCGCTGAGACAGGTAGTCCCCCGTCTCGCGCGCCAGCTCTCCCGGCAGGTTCACCATCGGCTTGGCCATGGCCCTACTCCTTCTTTTCCGCTTCCTTGCCCAGGTGCCGGTCGACGAAGTAGATGGCCGAGCTGGACGCGCCGATCATGCGGACCTGCTCGAGAATGCTCCGGGCGGTCTTCTCCTCCTCCACCTGCTCCTCGATGAACCACTGCAGCATCGCCTGGGTCGCGTAGTCCTTCTCCTCGCCGGCCAGGCGGTATAGCGCATTGATGAGCCCGGTGACATGCTGCTCCTGCTTCAGCACCGCCTCCCACACCGCCAGCGCCGAGGCGAACTGCCCCTTGGGCTGGGCCACCGCCTTGAGCGACACCTTGCCGTCACGGTCGTGGATGAAGTCGAAGATCTTCATGGCGTGCGACACTTCCTCGCGGGACTGGCGCCGCATCCACCGGGCCGACCCCTCGAGGTTGACGCCGTCGAAGTAGGCGGCCATCGCCAGGTACTGGTACGCCGAGGCGAGCTCCGCGTTGATCTGATCGTTGAGCGCCTTCTGCAGCTTGTCGCTGAGCATGGTCGTTCCCCCTTGTGTGCTGGGGAGGCTACTGCGTCCGGGCGGCCTCGGCAAGGCGCCGGTTGGGGAATCGCCGCCGCTGCGGTATCGTATGAGCCATGCCCCCTTTTCACTTCGCCTTCTTCGTCCGCGACCTCGCCTCCACCCGCCGGTTCTACGGGGACGTGCTCGGCTGCCGCGAGGGGCGCAGCACGGACACCTGGGTCGACTTCGACTTCTTCGGCAGCCAGATCTCCGCCCACGTCACCGGTCCGGTTACGGCGACCACGGATGCCGGCGTGGTTGACGGCGTGCACGTCCCGATGCCCCACTTCGGCGCGCTGCTCGACTGGGACCGGTTCCAGCAGGTGGCCGACCGGATCCGGCAGGCGGAGATCGCGTTCATCATCGAGCCCCGGGTGCGCTACCCCGGACAGCCGGGCGAGCAGGTGACGATGTTCCTCCGCGACCCGAGCGGGAACGCGCTCGAGTTCAAGAGCTTCCGCCACCCGGAGCACGTGTTCACGCCGTGAGCGCTCCCGAGGTCGTGATCCTCGGTGCCGGCATTATGGGCGCGAGCACGGCCTGGCACCTCGCCCGCCGGGGCGTGCGCCGGATCCTGCTGCTCGACCGTGGCCCGCGGGCGGGCGCCGGGAGCACCACGCGGGCCACCGGCGGGTTCCGCGCCCAGTACGCTACCGCCATCAACGTCCGCCTGTCGCTCCTCGCCCGCGCGCAGCTCCAGACCTTCGAGCGCGACACCGGCATCGCGCCGGGCTACGCGCCCCACGGCTACCTCTGGCTGGCGGAGACCGAACGGGAGCTGGGCGCGCTGGCGGAGGCGCGCCGGGTGCAGCATCAGGCGGGGCTCTGCGAGGCCGAGGGCGTCACGCCCGACGATATCCTTCGGCTCAATCCCGCGCTCGCGCCCGACGGAATTCTGGGCGGCGCCTGGTGCCCCCTGGACGGATTTCTCCGCCCGGCCGACATGCTCGCCGGATATCTCGCCGCCGCCGAGCGGCTGGGCGCGCGGGTGAGCTGGGGCGCGGAAGCGACCGGGCTCGAGTTGGGCGACGGGGGGCGGGTGGCCGCCGTGCGCACCGGGAGCGACCGGATCGCCTGCGGCGCTGCGGTGAACGCCCTCGGCCCCTGGGCGGCGAGCATCATGGAGGGTACCGGCTTCACGCTGCCGGTGACCCCGCTCCGGCGGCAGGTGGCGTCCACCATGCCCACAGACGCCCTCCCGGCCACGATGCCGATGACCATCTTCGTGGGCGACGGGTTCCACCTGCGCGTGCGCGACGACCGGGTGCTGCTCCTCTGGCCCACACCCGGCGTGCCGGGCCGCCCGTTCGACGACTCGGTCGAGCCCGCCTGGGTGGACGCGGTCGTTGCCAAGGCCCACGCACGCCTTCCGCCGCTGCGGGAGGTGCAGGTGGACCGCTCCGCCTGCTGGGCCGGTCTCTACGAGGTCTCGCCCGACAAGCACGCGATCCTCGGACCCGTGCCCGGCGTCGCCAATCTCTTCCTCATCAATGGGTCGTCCGGGCACGGCGTCATGCACGCGCCCGCGCTGGGCCGGCTCCTCGCCGAAATCGTCTGCGACGGCCACGCCTGTTCGCTCGACGTGCGGCCGCTACGCCCGGAGCGGTTCGCGGAGGGCGACCTCAATCCCGTTTCCGAGCTGCTTTGACCGCCCCGGCGGCCGGCGGCCGCCCGGCTCACGGTAGAATGCACGACGCTGAGGGAGGGCTGCCGACCCGGGCCCCGGCGACCCCTTCCCCGCTCGCGGCGCACGGGCGTCTAACCTCCGGCGACTAGCCGGGTTCGCCGCCGGGCCTCGAGCCCCCGACGCCGGGCTTCCTCCCGGTCCGGCGAGCATGTCTCTTGCTCGGGTCGAGGCGGACCGCCCCGGAGACCTCACGATGATCCGAGCCCGCGCCGGCGCGGCGGTGCACGCCGCTCGCCTGGAGTTCCAGATGAAACGCGCCGAGCAGCGCGAGCGCGACGCGCTGGCGCGTGCCGGGGAGCTGCTCGCGGCCTCGGAGCGGGCGCCCGCGGGCGAGCCGCTGGCATTCGCGGCCGAGGCGCGCCGACTCCGGCTCGAGCTGGAGGCGCATGCCGTAGCCGTCGCCCGGTCGCTCGAAGCCGACCGCGCCGACTACGCCGCCGTCGCCGGCTGGGTGCGCCCGCTCGTGGTTCTCCGCGGCCTGTGCGCCCGCGCGGTCCTCCGTCACCAGGTCGCGCGGTGCGAGCGCGAGCTCCGACCGCTCCACGAGCGGCTGGCCGCGGCCGCGCTGGCGGAGCGGGGCGGAGCCGGCGCGAGCGTGCCGGGTACGCTGGCCGAGGCCATTCGTGGGGCGCGGGCAGAGCGCGAGACGGCGCTGGCCGAACGGACGCGGCGGCTCGAGGCGTTCGACGGCCGGGCGCTTCCGCGATGGCTCGATTGGATGGCGGACGAGGGCAAGGCACTGGGCCGGTCACTCGCTAAGCAGCTCCGGGGCCAGCTCCTGCCCCGCGCGTCGGCACTCGCGGGCCTCGCCGCCGGGTGGTGGGTGGCCCACACCTACACCGACTCCCGCCCGCGCTCGCTCCTGCGCTCCCTCGGCATCGGCCACGGAGGCACGCGCGTGGTGAGCGGAGATACCTACCGCGCGCTGAGCTTCTGGCTGCCCATCGCCGCCGCGGCCGTCTGCGCCTATCTGGGCGACCGCCTCGCCC
>DASWAI010000185.1:0-3741 GCA_036391215.1 Gemmatimonadales bacterium | reverse complement strand
AGGGAGGCTCTCCGGAATCATCGTGGGTCCAGAGCAGGCCCGGGGTCCGCCGGCTCGGCGCGACTCCCGAGCTTTCGCTGATGCGCCTGTCCGTGAACTCACCCGTCCGATGCGCCTCGACCGGCGGCTCCAGCCGCCAGGGAGACTGAACGAAGGCAACGGCGGGCGCGATGAGGGCGAGCAGGGCGAGTCGCCTCATGGGAGCCGAGCCGACGGGCAGAGGTCGGCGAGGACACACTCCCCGCATTTCGGCCGGCGCGCGATGCAGACCCGGCGTCCGTGAAAGATCAGCAGGTGGGACAGGAGCGCCCAGTCGTCGCGGGGAAAGAGCTTCATCAGGGCCTGCTCGATCTTGACGGGGTCGGTCTGCCGGGTGAGTCCGAGCAGCTTGCTGAGCCGGCCCACGTGGGTGTCCACCACGACCCCCTCGTTCAACCCGAAGGCGTTGCCGAGCACGACATTCGCCGTCTTCCGCCCGACCCCGGGAAGGGTGAGCAGCTCGTCCATCGTGCCGGGCACTTTGCCCCCGTGGTCCGCGACGACCGCCTGGGCCATGCCGATGATGCTCCGGGCCTTGTTGCGGAAGAAGCCGGTGGACTTGATGATCGCCTCCACGTCGGCCTGGCGGGCCCGCGCGAGCGCTGCGGCGTTCGGGTAACGGGAGAAGAGTCTTGGGGTGACCAGATTTACCCGCACGTCGGTGGTCTGCGCGGAGAGGATCGTGGCTACCAGCAGCTCGAAGGCGTTCCGGTGGTCGAGCGCGCACCGGGCGTCGGGGTAGGCGCGTTTCAGGCGGTCGAGAATGGCGGGCGACCGGACTTTGGCCGCCCCCGTCACGGACGCCTCCGGCCCGCGAACGCCAGGAACTCGTCCGCTGTCCGGGTGTTGAGGATGTCGGCCGGGCCGAGCCAGCCTTTCCGCGCGATGCCCACGCCGTACTCCACGTTCCCGATGCCCGCCACGTTGTGCGCGTCGGCCCCGATGGAGATCGTCACCCCGCCAGCCCGGGCCCGGCGGAGCACGCGCCAGTCGAGATCGAGCCGGTGCGGGTCCGCGTTGATCTCCATGGCGACGCCGGCCGCGGCCGCCTTCTCGAACACCGCATCGAGGTCCACCCCGTAGGGCTCTCGCGAGAGGAGCAGCCTGCCGGTCGGATGCCCGATGATGGTGAGATAGGGGTTGTCCATCGCGTGCAGGAGCCGCGTGGTCATCTCCCGCGGGTTCAGATTGAACCGGCTGTGGATCGAGGCGATCACGAAGTCGAGCCGGCGGAGCACGGCCTCCTCGTAGTCGAGGCGGCCGTCGGCCAGGATGTCGGCCTCCACGCCCTTCAGCACCCGGGTGCCCGCCAGTCGCGCGTTCACGGCGTCGACTTCATCCGCCTGCCGGGCGAGGTCCTCCGGTCCGAGTCCGCCGGCATAAGCGGCGGTCTGGCTGTGGTCGGTGAGGCCTACGTACGCGTACCCCGCGGCCTGGCAGGCGAGGGCCAGCTCCTCCACCGAGGTGCTGCCATCGGAGTACGTCGTGTGGCAATGGAGAAAGCCGCGCAGGTCGGAGCGCTGGACCAGGCGGGGCAGCGTCCCAGCGGCGGCGGCCTCGATCTCGCCCCCGCCCTCGCGCAGCTCCGGTGGGATCTCGGCGAGCCCGAGCGCGCGATAGAGATGGGCTTCCGTGGGCGTGGGGACGAACTCGCTGCCGCGCCAGAGCGCCGCGCCGCTCAGGTTGTGCCCCCGGGCGGCGGCGTGCCGCGCCAGCGCCTCGAGGTGGGCTTCGCTGCCCGTGGCCTGGACCAGCACCGCGCCGAGGTTCACCGGCGTGGTGACCACGATCTGGGCGCTGGCTCCGCCCGAGAAGCGCAGCGTCACCCGGCGCTCGTCGTGGCCGGCGAACTCGTGGATGCCCGGCAGGTGGCTCAGGCGCGCGAAGACGTCGGCGGGCGGCACATCCGCCACCAGCACGAGCACCAGGTCCTTCACGATCTCCGCGCGCCGGCGGACGTCGCCGGCCACGAAGGCCTGCACCACGCCCTGCAGCTTCTCCAGCGCCTTGCGCAAACCCTCGGCCTCCTCCGCGGCATGGTGCGAAAGGCGGAACGCGCTCGCCTGGCGCAGATAGGCGATGCCCCGAAGAATGTTCTCCGACGTCTTCGGGCCGAACCGCGGCAGCTTGGCCAGGCGCCCGTCGAGCGCCGCGGCCTCCAACTCGGGCAGCGAGTCGATGTCGAGCGCGTCGTGGATCTGCCGGATCTTGGCAACGCCCAGCCCGGAGATGGCGAGCATTTCCACCAGGCCCGGCGGCACCTGTTCCCGGAGCTCCTCGAGCAGGGTGGCACGGCCGGTCTCGGCCAGCTCGGTGACGATCTGGAGCGTGGCGGGCCCGACCCCCTTGGTCCCGGCGAGCGACCCGTCGGCCAGCGCCTCCTTCAGATCGCCGGGGAGGCCGCCGATGGCGCGGGACGCGGTCCGGAACGCCCGGATGCGGAACGGGTTGTCACCCTTGAGCTCCATGAACGAGGCGATCTGCTCCAGGACCTGGGCGACCGCCTTCTTGTCCATGGTCTCCATCATGGATCTCCCTGACGGCAGGCGTCGCCCATCCGCCACCCCAGCTCGAGCAGCTCCTCGGTGCCCGTGAGCGTATGCAGGCCGGCCTGAGCGCCGCCCTCGAGCACCGGGGCGAACAGAGCGGTGCCGTCCGGCCGGACGAGCCCCGCGGGCCGGGCGCCCTGCGCCTCGACGACGGTGAAGCCCGCGCGCTCCGGCCGCAAGCCGAACACCGCGAGCACCCGGAGCCGGCCGTCGGGCGCCGGATCGAGGAAGCAGCCGTCCAGCGGCTCGAACGGCTCCCCCTCCACCGGGCGGGCCCAGACCCGCCGCTCCGGCACCTGAACGTACCGCACGGGGGAAGGTTCCGCCCCCGCCACCGGCTCGACCTCGTCGGCGAGCAGCGCGCCGAGTTCCTCGGCGCCGATGGTGACCACGCGGGCTCCCGAATCCCAGAACAGGTAGGCGTGGTGGATGAGGGCCGCGAGCTGGTCGATTCCTTCGCCGAGCCCGCCCTCGGGCCGGAACTCGCGCACGAGCATGACGACCTCGGGCACCAGGAGGAACGCATCCCGGTCCCGCGGGTCGCGGCCGCCGGCGACGAGGGCGGCCCGGACGGCAGGGAACCGGTCGCCGGCCAGGGGGGCGAAGACGAGGTCGAAGGGCGTGGGCCGGGCAGACATCCGGGGAATACTAGCGGAGGCCGCCGGGGCCGCGGGGACTAAAGGAAGGCGTCCAGCAGGCGGCGGAAGTCTTCCAGGCGCTCCACGTGGGGGCAGTGGCCGCACCGGTCGAGTGCGTGGAACTCCGCGCCGAGGAGCGCTGCCGTCTCGCGGGAGGCCTCGATCGGGATGGGATCGTCCTCGCCGTGCAGCACGAGGGCCGGCAGCCGCAGCCGCCGAAGGGCGGGGCGGAGGTCGTAGTCGTTCAGGCTTCGCCAGACCTCCTGCTGGGTGCGTCCGACGACGCGAAACGGCGTCAGGTCGCTGGCCCTGGCCGGATCGTAGAAGTAGGGGACGACCGCCAGCTCGAACAGCCGGCGCTCGTAGGCCCGGGGGTCCCGCTCGCGAAGCCCGCTTTCCCGGAGCGCCAGCCGCTGCGCTACGAGCTCTGGCGCGAGACTCCGCTCGGCGAAGCGCCGCTCGAACTCGTCTCGGGCGGCGCGCCAGGAGGGGGCGGGGCAGACCAGCGCGAGCCG
>DASWAI010000184.1:0-25950 GCA_036391215.1 Gemmatimonadales bacterium | reverse complement strand
AGTCGCTCTTCAGGCGCTGGCTCAGGTTGGGGCCGATCTGACCCGTCGTTCCCGCCGCGGCCAACGTGTGGCAGGTGCCGCAGCCGGCTGAGCCGACGAACACCGCCTTGCCGGCCGCCCCGGCGGTGCTGCCGGCGCCGGAGGAGCTCGAGGATCCGCCCGAGGCGGCGGGCGAGGCGGCGGCCGGGCCTGAGCTGCCGGGCACACCCGCCTGGCTGGCCCCCGGAGGTGGGTTCCCGACCGGAGGCGCTCCGTTCGCCTTCTGGCTGCTCAACCAGGTCCGGAAGGCGGCCGGCGTGACCACGTGCACGCTGGCCCGCATCAGCGAATGACCGGCTCCGCACAGTTCGGTGCACTCCGCCGGGTAGGACCCGAGCCGCGTCGGCGTAACCCGCAGGGTGGTGGTGATCCCGGGGACGGCATCCAGCTTCACCGAGAACTGCGGCACGAAGAAGCTGTGCACGACGTCCAGCGAGCGCAGGTGGAAGACGACCGGCGCTCCGCCCGGCAGGTAGAGCGCGGGCGAGTTGATCTGCTTGCCCGCGCCCTGGGGGTAGGAGAACTCGAAGGCGAACTGGCGCTCGGTGACGTTGACGACCATCGCCCCGGGGTGGGTCTTCTCGTCGGTGCGCAACACCGTATAGGCGTAGGTGGCCAGTGAGACGAGCAGGACCGCCGGCAGCGCGGTCCAGACCACCTCGAGGCGGGTGTTGCCGTGGATCGGCGGCCCGTCCAGTTCCTCCTGGCCGGGTCTCATGCGGAACTTCCACACCGAGTACAGGACGACCGTCTCGACGAGCACGAAGATCGGCACGGAGACGATCAGCAGGACGTCGTACAGGGTGTGGATGTTCCCGGCCTGCAGGGAGCCGTTCGCGGGGAACCACGGGATGATCAGGGCAACCGGGATCCCGATCGCGATGGCGACCACGCCGATGACCAGCATCTGCACGAGCGGATGCCTACGCATCGCGTGCCCCTCGCCCTGGAAATTGCTCTCCTCGACCCTCGAGCATGGAAACGCCAGCATCCTATGGCTTCCGGGCGACGAATGGCGCGGCGACATGTTTGCCGCTGGCGAGCGGGGCTATGATTGCGGCAATCGTTGCAAACCTCATAGGAGGCGAGCCATGCTGGTAAGCGAGGGGATGTCCCCGGAGGTACTGACCGTGGGGCCCGGACACACTCTGCGTGAGGCGGCCAGAGCGATGTACCGGCGCCGCGTCGGCGCCGCCGTGGTGGTCGATCCCGAGGCACCCGGACCGGGCGTGATCACCGAGCGCGACATCCTGCGCGCGATCGGCGAGGGCCAGGACCCCGACCAGGAGCGCGTGGCCGATCATCTGACCGCCAGGCTGACCTTCGCCGCCCCCGACTGGTCGCTGGAGCGGGCCGCGGCGACGATGGTGCGCGGCGGGTTCCGTCACCTCGTGGTCGTCGAGGGAGGGGAGATGGCCGGAATCCTCTCGATGCGCGACATCGTCCGCGTCTGGAGCGGGGACGGGGCCAGCTGCGAGCTGCCGGCCGGCGCGGCCAGCGCCTGAACGGGCGGCATTCGCCAGCAGGGCGCGGTCGGCCCTGGCGCTAGTGGGCGTGCTCTTCGGGCAGCTCTGAGATGTCGCGACGGGTGTCGCGAATCCACATCACGGTGGTGACGAGGAAGATGATCCCGCCGATGATCGAGAGGATCAGGGTGATCGTCGTCCCGACCACCATCAGCGTGATACCGACCGCACTGAACAGCGGGATGAGGCTCGGGCCGGGAAGGTGGATCTCCTCCCCGACGGGCGGTGTTGGCTGATCGCTCACGGATGGACGTAGATGGCGGCGGCCAGGAACGAGATTCCGAACATGAACAGGGCGGCCGCGCCGGCGATCAGTCCGGAGCGCAGATTCTTGCGGGCGAGCTTTCTATCCATCAGAGGGCAGATCCTAGAGGGTCGGGAGGAACAGGGGCGCTGCGGTCAGCGGGCTTGGCTCCGGGCCCTGCTCAGAGCTTGACATCGGCCACCATGGCCGCGAACAGCAGCGCCAGGTAGGCCATCGAGAACAGGTACAGGCGCAGCGCATTCTGGCGGGCGGGATGGCGGTAGAGCCAGATCGAGCCGCCGACGAACATGAGCCCGAGCCCCACCGAGCAGGCCAGGTAGATGCCACCGAAGGCGCCCACGCAGAACGGAAGCTGCGTGACCGCGTAGAGCAGCAGGGTGTAGAGGACGATCTGGCGCCGGGTCTCACCCTCACCGCGGACGACCGGCAACATCGGCACCTGGACCTCGGCGTATTCCTTCTTCATCAACAGGCTGAGGGCCCAGAAATGCGGCGGTGTCCAGTAGAACACGATCGCGAACAGGTAGACCGCCGTCCAGGACAGCGAACCGCGCGTGGCGGCCCAGCCGACCAGCGGTGGCATGGCTCCGGCCGCGCCGCCGATGACGATGTTGTGATGAGTCCGGCGCTTCAGCCACATGGTGTAGACGCCGACGTAGCCGATGAATCCGCTCAGCGCGAGCGACGCGGCCAGGATTCCGACGGTCAGCGACATGAGCAGGAACGACAGGGCGGCCAGACCACACCCGAAGCGCAGCGCGGCCGCGGGGCTGACGCGACCGGAGGGCACCGGCCGGTTGGCCGTGCGCCGCATGCGAGCGTCGATATCGCGGTCCCAGTAGTGGTTGACCGCGCCGGCGCCGCCGGCCGACAGATACCCGCCGACGCAGGTCAGGGCCACTCGCCCGACCGAGGGATCGCCGGCCACCTCCATCGTCGTCACGGTGGTCAGCAGCAGCAGCGACTGGACCTTCGGCTTCGTGAGGTCCAGGTAGTCCAGCAGGCGTTGCCGCGACCGCGGGCGCGCGGCGGCGGCGGCGGCGGTGGACGCGGTCATCGGGCCGGCCCCGAGCCTAGGCCCGGGCGAACTGCTCGCTGCCGCCCGTCTTCTGCAGCGTTTCGGTCTCGCGTTCGATCTGGCGGCGGATATCCCGCATCGGCTCCACCGAGCGCACACGCGGAATGGCGTCGAAGTTGTTGACCGGGGGAGGTGAGGAGGTGAACCATTCCAGCGTGTTGCCCTTCCACGGGTCCGGGCCGGCGATCCGGCCGGCCCGCAGGCTCCGGGCCACGTTGCCGACCGTGACGAGGATGCCGGCGCCGAGGATGAAGGATCCGATCGTCGAGATCAAGTTGTAGGTCGACCAGCCCAGCCCCGGCTGGTAGGTGTAGATCCGCCGCGGCATCCCCGACAGGCCCAGCGCGTGCTGGACGAAGAAGGTGGCGTTGAAGCCGATGAACATGAGCACGAATGACGTCTTGCCCAGGGTCTCGTTCAGCATCCGGCCGGTCATCTTCGGGAACCAGTAGTAGATCCCGGCGAAGATCGTGAACACCGACCCACCCATCAGCACGTAGTGGAAGTGGGCAACCACGAAGTAGGTGTCGTTCAGCTGCCAGTCGACGGGGAACACGGCCAGGAAGATGCCCGTGATGCCGCCGATCACGAAGATGGCGATGAAGCCGACCGCGAACCACAGCGCCGTGGTCGTCACGATCGAACCGCGCCACAGCGTGGCGATCCAGTTGAAGATCTTGACCCCGGTCGGAACGCCGATCAGGAACGAGCTGAGCATGAAGAAGCCCAGCACCACGATCGGCACCGGCGAAGCGAACATGTGGTGCGCCCAGACCAGGGTGGCCAGGAACGCGATCACGGCGGTGGAGGCGGCGATCGCCTTGTAGCCGAAGATCGGCTTGCGCGAGAACACCGGGATGACCTCGGAGATGATCCCGAACCCGGGCAGGATCATGATGTAGACCTCGGGGTGCCCGAAGAACCAGAACAGGTGCTGCCAGAGCACCGGCGAGCCGTTGTCGGTGGGATCGAAGAAGTGGGTGCCGAAATGGCGGTCGGTCAGCAGCATCGTCACGGCCGCGGCGACGACCGGCAGGGCGATGATCAGCAGCAGCGCGTAGACGAGCAGCGACCAGACGAACAGGGGCAGCCGGCCCCAGGTCATGCCGGGCGCGCGCATGTTCACGATCGTGGCGTAGAAATTGATCGCGCCCACGAGGGAGGAGATGCCGGTGATGTGGATCAGGAAGATCCAGGCGTCCTGGCCGCCGCTGGGCGAGTACAGAGACTCCGACAGCGGCGGGTAGCTCCACCATCCGGCGTCCGGCGGCTTCCAGAACAGCGTCAGGTAGAACACGACGCCGCCGAGGGCCAGCAGCCAGAAGGAGAGCGCGTTCAGGCGGGGGAAGGCCATGTCCCGGGCGCCGATCATCAGGGGCAGGAAGTAGTTGCCGAACCCGGCCATGACGGGAACGACGAACAGGAAGATCATCGTCGTGCCATGCAGCGTGAGCAGCTGGTTGTAGTGCTCGGAGGTGAGCAGCGTGTTGTTCGGCACGCTCAGCTGCAGGCGCATCATCAACGCCTCGACCCCGCCCATCAGGAAGAACACGAAGGTCAGGACCAAGTACATGATCCCGATCTTCTTGTGGTCGGTGGTGGTCACCCAGTCGACCCACCGCTTGGTCGTGCGGGGGGCGAGGACCTTGGTCGCGGTGACCTGTGGTATGGGCCGCGCTACGTACTCACTGATCGCCATTGCTGAGTCCTAATTCCCCAGGTTGTTTGATGCCGTCAAGATCTGTCGCAGCTGCTGGACCTGGCTGTTCTGAGCCGTGATGAGCTGCTGCTGGCGCTGGAGCCACACCTGGTACTGAGCCGGCGTGACCACCTTCACGTAGGCGACCATCGAGGCATGGTTGTTGCCGCATAGCTGGGCGCACTGCCCACGGAAGGACCCGGTGTGCAGGGCCTTGAACCAGGTGAACGTGGTGTAGCCCGGCACCGCGTCGACCTTGCCGCCCATCGAGGGCACCCACCACGAGTGGATCACGTCCGAGGACTCGATGTTGAGCACGATCGTCGTGTGCACGGGCACGACCATCGTCGTGTACGAGTAGGGCAGCTTCTGGATGAAGGCGTCGTTCCGGCAGCCGTTGCCATACGTGTAGCGCCAGATGTACTGCCGGCCCTGGACACAGACGGTCAGCTTCTTGCCGTTCGGCGGCGTGGGCTGGGTGACCGAGGCCGACAGAACCAACCCGTTCTGGTCGGAGTTCGGGGGGTCGACGATGCTCGGGAGCTTGATGAAGGTGACCACGGTCAGCACGACCAGGATCAGGGCCGCACCCACGGTCCACCCGATCTCCAGCGACGTGTTGCCGTGGATCTGGGCCGCGACGGCACCCTTCTTGGCCCGGAACTTGTAGACCGAGTAGACGAGCGCGCCCTCGACGATCACGAACACCACGGCCGCGATGTACAGGATCACCCGGTACAGCGAGGCGATCTCGTTGGCGTTCGGTGAGCCGCCGGACTTCGGGGTGATGAAATTGGCCAGCGCCTCGGGAGCCATCGCCAGCGCGACCAGCAGAGCCGCGGTGAGGACGATCAGCGCAGCGCGGATTCGTGAGCCCATCCGGACTGAGCGGGGAGCGGGGCGCCGGCCGTCACGGCGAGCGCGGAACAGGTCGGGTCGCAAGGCGGCCGGGATTCTAACCGCCGAGGACCCCGGCGTGACTTGCTCCCGGACCCTGAATCATCTGCTACGTGGGCCGTCCTGCGACGCGGCCGCCCGTGCCGCCCCGGCTCGGGAACGGACGCCGCCCGCGCCTATACTGGCCGCCTCTTGCGCACTTCGAGGGCCATCAGAGCGAGTGCCTGGGCCCTGATCGCGGTCGGAGTCGCGGCTCCCGTCCTGCGCCGGCGAGTGCGGGTCGCGCCGGCGGCCGTGCTGGCCGGCTCGGCGCTGGCGCCCGTCTGCCTGAACCTGGTGCTGCCGCCCGGGCGGCGGCGGCAGGTCGCGGTGTGCGCGCTGAACATGTGGGCCTACCTGGCCGCCTACGAGCTGCCCCATGATGACCCCGAGCGGCTCGAGGCCCGCGTGCGGATCGAATATCCGATCGCCGCCGATCGTCTCATCGGGTTCGGTGTGCCGCCCACCGCCCGCCTCCAGCACGCGTTCTCGCGCGCGGGAAGGATAAGCCGGTTCGAACGGCTGCTCGTCTGGTGCCACTGGATCTGGTTCACGGTGCCGCATGCCAGCGTCGGCTATGTCCTGCTGAGGCGACCGGAGCGCTTTCCCAGCGCCGCCGCGCGCATGTACACGACCTTCGACGTCGGGGCGATCTTCTACTGGGCGATCCCCACCGCGCCGCCCTGGTACGCCGCCCAGCGGGGCCGGCTGGAGCCGGGAGCGACGCTTCCCGTGCGGCGAATGATGATCGAGTACGGCGAGGAGTTCTGGGGCGGCCGCTGGTCGGACCTTTACGATGTGCTGGGAGGCAATCCGCTGGCCGCCATGCCGTCGCTTCACTTCGCCACCTCGCTGATGGGCGCGCACCTCCTTGCGGAGGCTGGTCCCGTGGCGGGTGCGGTCGGTTTCACCTACACGGCTCTGCTCGGCCTCGCCCTCGTCTACCTGGGCGAGCACTACGCCGTCGACCTGCTCGGTGGAGCGGCGCTGGCCGAGAGCGTGCGGTGGGCGGCACCGCGGGCAATCGGGCCCGCGCAGCGCTGGGTCCGCGTCCTGAACAGTCTCCACGCGCTGGCTTCCGGCGGGTAGGGACCCCTCGTCCCGATGCACGAGGAGTCCCCGATCGAGCACTCAGATGCTCGATCGGGCGAGGCCGCGTCAGGCGACGGCCGCGGCGAGGGGGGTCAACCGCGCTGGCCCCATCCGCCCGGCGCCCCGGAGTCACCGAAGCATTCGGCAATCGCCGGCGACGTCGGTCCTGCGCCTGAGAACGATCAGCAGGAGGAGATGCCGCGTGTTCGGTTCACGCGCCGTCGGCTGCTGGCCTCGATCGTGTTCGTGGTCTCCGTGGCTGCCTTCCTGTACTTCGTCCTGCCCAAGCTGCTTGGCCTGCGCGAGACCTGGAATCGGATCCAGCATGGCAACGCCTGGTGGCTGGCCCTGGCCGCCGGGCTCGAGGTGTGCTCGTTCCTGGGCTACGTCGCTCTGTTCCGGGGGGTGTTCGTCCGCGGGGACTCGCGGATCGGCTGGCGGGCGAGCTACGAGATCACCATGGCGGGCCTGGCCGCCACACGGTTGTTCGCCTCCGCTGGGGCGGGCGGGATCGCGCTGACCGCCTGGGCGCTACGGCGCTCGGGTCTCGAGCGCAGGGTCGTGGCCTGCCGGTTGGTGGCCTTCATGGTGTTGCTCTACGGCGTCTACATGGCGGCGCTGGTGATCGTCGGCCTCGGTCTGTTCCTGGGCATCCTGCCGGGCCCGCATCCGTTCGCCATCACGATCGTCCCGGCCATCTTCGGAGCTGTCGTGATCGCCGTGTTCCTGGCCGTCTCGCTGGTGCCCGGCGACTTCGATCGCCTGGTCAAACGCTGGGGCCACGGCGGGCGCGTGGGCCGGCTGGCCAGCCGCGTCGCGGCCGCGCCGGCGGCGACGGCCAGTGGCGTGCGCACGGCGATCTCCCTGGTGCGAACCCGGGACGTCAACCTGCTCGGTGCCGTGGCCTGGTGGGGGTTTGACATCGCCGTGCTGTGGGCGAGCTTTCACGCCTTCGGCGGGTCCCCGCCGACCGCCGTGGTGATCCTGGCCTACTTCATCGGCATGCTCGGCAATACGCTGCCGCTGCCGGGCGGGATCGGCGGGGTCGATGGCGGGATGATCGGTGCGTTCTCGGCCTTCGGCGTCCCCGTGCAGCTGGCCGTGGTCGCGGTTCTGGCCTATCGCGGCTTCGCGTTCTGGCTCCCGACGCTGCCGGGGGCGGTGGCCTATCTTCAGCTGCGGCGCACCGTCGCCCGCTGGCAGGAGCGCCGGGCTCCGACCGTGGGTGAGACGGCCGCCATGAACCGCTAGCTATACTTTATGAAGTGACTGATCCGAAGATCGAAAACGTCATCATCATCGGCAGCGGGCCCGCAGGCTATACGGCCGCCCTGTACACCGCTCGCGCCGATCTGGAGCCGCTGGTCGTCGAAGGATTCGCCTGGGGCGGACTGCTTCAGCAGACGACCGAGGTCGAGAACTACCCGGGCTTTCCGCCGGGGATCATGGGTCCTGACCTGATGCAGGCCTTCCGTGATCAGGCCGAGCGCTTCGGTGCACGCCTGGAGACCGACGACGTCACCTCGGTCGAGCTGTCCGAGGACGGTTCGCCGCACAAGGTGTGGGTCGGTGATGAGCTCCACCTGGCCCGCACCGTGATTCTCGCGATGGGCGCTCAGCACCGCAAGCTCGGCGTGCCCGGGGAGCAGGAGCTCTCGGGACGGGGCGTCAGCTACTGCGCAACCTGCGACGCCGCCTTCTTCAAGAACGTCCCAACGATCATCGTTGGCGGGGGTGACTCGGCGATGGAGGAGGCCATGTTCCTGGCCAAGTTCGCCTCGAAGGTGATCGTCGTTCATCGCCGGGAGGAGTTCCGAGCCTCGGCGATCATGCTCGATCGGGCGCGGGCGATCCCCAATATCGAATTCATGACTCCCTTCGTGGTCGATGAGTTCGTGCCCGGTGAGTCGAACGCCCTTGGTGTTGCGCGGCTGCGCAACACCGCGGATGGCTCCACGCAGGAGATCGAGATCTCCGGCGCGTTCATCGCCGTCGGCCATGATCCGCAGTCACAGATCGTCCGCGGTCAGGTCGACACCGACGGCGACGGGTACGTGGTCACGCAGGGTCGCTCCACTCTGACCAACCTTCCCGGCGTATTCGCCGCCGGTGACCTGGTTGATCACACCTATCGGCAGGCCATCACCGCCGCCGGGTCCGGCTGTCAGGCCGCGCTCGATGCGGAGTGGTACCTACGAGACACTCCGTTCCTGGCTGCGGACGGCAGCGAGGCCGTGGTCGGGCCCGGCACCCGCCTGCGTCACGACTGACCAGGCTTCGCAGCGCGCGCCGGCGGGCTCGGGCGCTAATACGGGCAGCCGTCGGCCGGGCCCCAGTTGCCCGATGGGGTCCGCGCCATCATCGGCAGACCGAAGTCCTCGGTCCAGGTCCCGGGGCCGCTCGCACTGCCCACGCCCAGCCCGCTGACACCGACCCCGACGTCGAGAAAGTTCGGGGTGAGGATGTTCCGGCAGTGCTCGGGACTGCCCATCCAGGCGCGAACGACGGCCGCCGGAGTGGTGAAGCCGGTGGCGATGTTCTCGCCCGCCGTCTGCCAGTCGAAGCCAACCGCGCTGATGCGCCCGGCGAAGCTGGCGCCGTGAGAGAACACATCGTGGCTGACCATCTGGTTGGTCCAGCCCTGGGCCGACGCGTTCAGGAGCCGGTTCTCGTGCAGGCGCGGAAGCCCGCGCCGGGTCCGTTGCTGGTTGACCAGACACACCACCGCCCGCCGCAGGACGTCGGGGGATGTGCCGGCCACGCGCGAATGCGCATGCGCGCACCCTCGGTGAGCGGTCCGGGCGCTGGCCGGAGCGCTGCAGATTGCCGCTGTGGTCAGCAGCGCCGCCATGGTGACGAGGAGCCCGCGCGCCATCCGCGCCCAGACGTTCGCCGCGCAGCGCGCAGCCGCTGCGTTGGTAACGGTCATGTTCCCTACCTCGGTTTTTCCCCCGCGGACCGATTAGCGCTCCCGACGCCAATCCGACAATTGTCCAGCGGGATGCGCGCGCACAATACACATATCAGCGAGGTGAGGAGACGGTTTTTAGACCGTCTCCCGGTGTGCCACGTCGGCTTTTCCGGGGTGCTGCGGGAGAGCCGGAACGCCCCGGGTTCGGCGGAGTCGCGGGCTTCTAGCCCGCTTCCTCGTAGCTGAAGAAGCCCGCGCCGGTATGGACGCCGAGCCTGCCGGACCAGCCGAGCGCGCGGAGGGCGGGAGCCACGCGGTAGCGCTCCTCCCCGTGCTCGAGATACAGCGCGTCGAGTATCGAGAGCACGTGGTCGATGCCGATCATGTCCGCCCACGCGAGGATCCCGCGCGGGTAGTTGAGCCCGTGCACCATCCCGGCGTCGATGTCCTCGGCGCTGCCCAGGCCCTCGCCGTAGGCGAACGCGGCCTCATTGATCACCTGGGCCACTATCCGCCCCAGGATGAGCCCGGGCGCATCCCCGACCCAGAGCGTGTGCTTGCCGAGCGTGGTGAAGAAATGATCGGCGGCGGCGATCGCGGATTGGGCGCTGTCGGGCCCGCGGCTCAACTCGACCAGGTGGCTGGAGGCGAGCGGCGGCAGCGCGTGAAAGCCGACCGCGGAGCCGGCCGGATCGAGCGCGGCCAGCGAGCCGGCGGCCACGCAGAGCGCCTGCGGGGCCCCCTGCAATGGTGCCCCCGGCTCCTCACCGCCGGTCAGGTCCAGGATCAGCTCCGGGCTGGCCAGCCTCTCCGCCTCGAGCGGATCCGCGACCGCCCACCCGGCCGCGCCGGCCGCTGCGCGCAGCTCCTCGGCCAGCACCGTGTCGCCGGCGATCACCACGAGCCCATCACCCCCACCCGGAGCGGGCGGCGGGGGGTCGGGCGAGCGATGCTCCCCGTGCTCGGGATACTCGTAGTAGCCACGGCCGGACTTGCGGCCCAGGCGACCGGCAGCGATCGTCCGCACGGTGATCGGCGACGGCCGCCAGCGGGGCTCGCCGAAGCTCTGCTCGTGGAAGGAGCGAGCCACATCGAAGCCGACGTCGACTCCGACCAGGTCCATGACCTCGAACGGGCCCATCCGGAAGCCTCCGCCCTGTCGGATGGCCCGATCGATTTCCGGCACGTCGGCGATCTGCTCCTGCAACAGCTTCAGCGCCTCCAGCCCGAATGGGCGGTTGCAGCGGTTGACGATGAAGCCCGGCCCGTCGGCGGCGATGATCACATGCTTGCCCATCGCCTCCCCGACGGCGCGCGCCACGGCCACCGCCCACGGGGCGGATTGGACGCCGGCCACCACCTCGAGCAGGCGCATGACCGGAGGCGGGTTGAAGAAGTGCATCCCGACCACCCGTGAGGCGTCGCCGCCCGCTTCGGCCAGGGCGGTGACCAGCAGGGACGAGGTGTTGGTGGCCAGCACGCAGTCCTCGCTGACCACACTGGCCAGGGCCGCGAACAGCTCGCGTTTCAGCTCGAGCCGCTCAGGCGCGGCCTCGATGACGAGGCCACACGGGGCGAGCTCCTCGAGACTGGCCACCGTTTGCAGCGCCTCCGAGGCTCGCGCGGCCTCCTCCGTGCTCCAGCGTCCCCGCTCGGCGCCGCGCTCCAGCTGCGCGCGGATTCGCCTCGCCCCCTGTTCCAGCGCAGCGCTGTCCGGGTCCTGCAGGAGCGTGCGCGCTCCGGTGCGGCAGGCAAGCTGGGCGATGCCCGCTCCCATCGTGCCCGCACCGACGACGCCGATCACGCTCGGCACCTCGGGCCTCCCCGCGGCCCCGGACGCAGCCGGATGGCTCATCCTCACCGCTGCTCAGGAGGGGACCAGGGCATTGATCCCGGTCAGCGCACGTCCGATGATCAGCTTTTGGATCTGCGAGGTCCCTTCATACAGGGTGGTCACCCGGACGTCGCGGAAATACCGCTCGACCGGATGGTCATCGACATAGCCGGCGCCGCCGTGAACCTGGATGGCGGTGTTGGCGCACTTGACCGCCGCCTCGGTGGCGTACAGCTTGGCGATCGAGGTCTCGGTGGTGCTGGGCTGGCCGCGATCCTTCAGATAGCCGGCCCGGTAGACCAGCATCCGAGCCGCGTCGGTCTCCACCTTCATATCGGCGATCATCGCCTGCACGAGCTGGAAACTGGCGATCGGGCGCCCGAACTGCTGGCGCTCCTTGGCGTAGCTCACCGACTCCTCCACGCACCCCTGGCAGATGCCGACGCAGCCCGCGGCCACGCTGTAGCGGCCCGAGTCAAGCGAGGTCATGGCGATCTTGAACCCGTCGCCAATTTCCCCGAGCATCGCCTCGTCGGGGACCTCGCAGTCGCTGAGCGAGATCGATGCCGTGTCCGAGCCGCGGAGGCCCATCTTGTGGTGGATCTCCTGCGGCTGGAAGCCGTCATTGCCCTCGGTCTCGACCAGGAAGCAGGCCAGCCCGCGGTGGGCCTGCTCGGGATCGGTCTGGGCGAAGATCATCGCCACCTTGGCGTGGTTGCCGAGCGAGATCCACATCTTGGCGCCGTTGATGAGCCAGCCGGAGTCGGTCTTCTTGGCTCGGGTGCGCTGGTTGGCCGCATCCGAGCCGGTGTCGGGCTCGGTCAGACCGAAGCAGCCCAGCCACTCGCCCGAGCACAGCTTGGGCAGGTAACGCTGCTTCTGTTCCTCGCTCCCCCAGCGCAGGATGGCTGAGCAGACCAACGACGTCTGCACCGAAATGACCGTGCGCATCGCCGAATCACCGCGCCCGATCTCCTCCACGATCAGCCCGTAGGTCAGGTAATCGAGTCCGGCCCCGCCGTACTCTCGCGGCACGATCGCCCCCAGGTAACCCTGGTCGGCGATCTTGCGCACCAGCTCCAGGTCGAAGTGCTCGTTGCGATCGTTCTCCCGCGCGCGGGCGACGATTTCGTTATCGGTGAAGGAGCGCGCCGTCTCCTGGATCAGGCGCTGCTCGTCGGTGAGTGAAAAGTCCATGGCTGAGAACCTACATCAGCGTCGCCTCGCCCACCCCTGTCCCGCGGCGATGCCCACGCCGGCCGGGGAAGTTGCCGTCCGTCCCGCGGGCGAGGTCTAGACTCGGCGACCGTGGATCCGTTCGCGATCGTGATCCTGGGCGCCCTGCTCGCGCTGGTCCTGTGGGTCTGGGTGCTGGGCAAATACGTCCCCGGTTCAGGCATGGAGCAGCTCGGACTGCGCTCGGCGCGCCAGATCATGGAAGACCGCGAGGAACTCGAGGCCGAGGATCTCAGCCAGATGATCGCCGCCCACAATGAACGACGCCGGCGCCGGGGCAAGAGCGAGATCACGGTGGCCGACATCGAGCAGCAGGTGATGGAGGACTTCGGTGAGCAGCGGCGCCGTCGCGCCGCCTACCAGGCCGACCGCGAGCTGGATCAGTTGCTGGAAGCCACCAACGCCCGGCGCCGCGCCCGGGGTCTGCCGGAGCGCACGCGCGATGAGGTCAAGCGGGAGTTCGATCACGGCTCCGGCGGCTCCGGCGGTTCCAGCGGCTCCGGCGGTTCCGGCGCTGGTGCCGGTTCCGGGGCCACGGAGTAGCCCGAGCCCGGGGCCCGGATGGCGCGCTGCCTGATCGTCGGCTGCGGCTGCCGGGGCCTGGCCCTGGCCGGTGAGCTCCGGGCGCGCGGCCACGCCGTGCGCGGCACCACTCGCGACCCTGCGCGCCGAACCGAGCTCGAGGCGGCCGGCGTCGAGCCCCACATCGGCGATCCCGACCGGGTGGCCACCCTGGCGCCGGCCTTCGCCCATGCCGGCGTGGCCTGTCTGCTGCTCGGATCCGCCCAGGGCAGCCCGGAGCAGCTCGGCGCGCTGCACGGGACTCGGCTCGACATGCTGCTCGAGCGGATGCTGGACACGACCGTGCGAGGGGTCGTGTACGAGCGCGCGGGGACGCTCGATCCAGAGCTCCTGGCCCGGGGGGGCGAGCGGATTCGCCACGCCTGCGAGCGCTCGCTGATCCCGTTCGTGCTGCTCGACGTCGCTCCGGCCGATCACGCGGCCTGGCTGGTCGCGGCGCTCGCCGGGGTGGAGCAGATCCTCAGCTGAACACGCTGGGCGCTATCTGCCCAGCAACGGGCCGACCCGATCGAACAGATCGGCCAGGATCCGGGCCGTAGCGCCCCAGATCAGCTTCTCGCCGACGGCGTAGGTGTCGGTGCGGATCGGCAGGCCGCGGCGGAGCAGGCGACGCCGGGCGTAGCCGGCCAGCACGTCCGCCAGGCGCCACTCCAGCACCTCGGCCACCTCGCGCGGGCTCAGCTTCCAGGCCTGGCCGGCCTCGATCAGGCCGACGAACGGGTAGACCGCGTAGCCGGTGGCGATTGTCGGCGTCGGCTGCAGCGCGCCGAGCACCTCCACGGCCGATGGTTCGAGTCCGATCTCCTCCTGGGCCTCCCGCAGCGCTGTGGACAGCAGGTCGGGATCGGCGGCATCGTGGCGGCCGCCGGGGAACGAGATCTCTCCCGCGTGCCGGCGCAGGTCCGCCCGCCGCTCCGTCAGGACGGCGTGCAATTCGCCGTCCTCCAGGTACAGGGCGACCAGCACGGCGGCGTTGGTCGCGCCCCGTACCTCCAGCTTGATCGCCTCCCGCGGACTCAGCAGCACGCGTTCGAGCTCGTCCCGGACCGTGCGCGAGGTGAGCGTCACGCGCGATCCGCTAGGCGAGCGGGTTGAACAGCAGGCCGGTGCCGACCTTGGGTACGAAGTAGGTCGATTTCGGAGGCATGCTCTCACCCGCCGCCGCCACCGCCTGGACCTGCTCGATCGGCGTCGGGGCCATGAAGAACGCGGCGTCGTAGCTGGCCTCGTCGATCAGCTCGAGCGCCTGGTCGAAGTCGCGGGCATACCCGAGCCCGCGCAGCTCGTCGATGTCCGCGTCGCTCAAGCCGAGCGTGCCCTTGAGAATCAGCGCCTCGAGCACGGCGGTGTCGAGGCGGCGGTAGGGGGCGGCATGATCGGCCAGCGCCGCATCTGCGGTGGACTGTTCCCTCAGGGTGAGCATGTACGGACGGCGGGACTGCGAATCCATGTAGCCGATGCGAACCGTCTCGCCGGGGGCCGGAGCGAGCGAGCGCGTGTCGGTGAGGGGCTCGCGCTCGAAGTCGCGGCGCAGGGTGGCGGCCAGCGCCTCCCGCTGCTCGGCCGTCAGGCCCCGGATCAGCCGATGGGTGGGGAACACGGTGAGGCCGGGGTCCTGCAGCGAGACCAGGCACATCAGGACGTAGCGATGCGGTCCCTCGCCGCCGACCTCCTCGGCGTACACGCGGGCGGTCTCGTAGCGATGGTGTCCGTCGGCGATCAGCAGCTCGGTCCCGTGCAGGGCCTCGATGACGGTGGCGATCGCCGCCTCATCATCGAGCCGTCCCAGGTGGTTGACGGTCCCGTCGGCATCGGTCGTCTCCGCCCAGGCCTGAGCGCTCGCCAGCGCCCGCTCGGCAACGCCGGCCGGGTCGGAGTAGAGCGAGAAGATGGGGGAGAGGTTGGCTCGCGTGGCCCGCGTGAGTCGCAGCCGGTCCTCTCGGGGGCCGGGATGGGTGCGCTCGTGGGGGCGGATCCGCCCCGCGCCGTAGTCCTCGACCCGCACCCGGGCGAAGAAGCCCTTCCGGGTCCGGTCCCGGCCGTCGGGTCCCGTGTAGTGCTGGGCCAGCGTCCACAGGGCCGGCGTCTCGTCCTGGACGATCACGCCCTCCTGCCGCCAGGCCCGGAACCGCTCCGCCGCCCGGTCGTAGCGATCCTCGCCGCCTTCGGGCAGGTCGATACGGACCACGTTGTAGGGCGAGCGGGCCTCGAGCTCGGCCCGCTGCGCGGCGTCGATCACGTCATAGGGCGGCGCCACGACTGGCTGCAGCCCACCGGTCCGCTCGAGGTCGTAGCGCAGCGCGCGCAGAGGCTGGATCTCGGCCATCTGCAACTCGAGGCTACTCGACCTGGTTCGGCCGATGCCGGCCGGTCCGGACCGGATTCGGCCGCTCAGGTTCGAGCCCGCGCGCTCAGCTGCGAGCCCGACCGCAGGCCCGGATCGACCGGATCGGGGGTGGCTGCGGGTACACTCGCGTGTCCGTGACGGGGCGTGGCGTAGCCTGGTAACGCGCAGCCTTTGGGTGGCTGAGATCCCCGGTTCAAATCCGGGCGCCCCGACTAACCGACGGCTTGGACCAGGCTTCGGGCCGACAGGCTCCGGACCGCGCCCGCGGCCAGCAGCTCGGGGGACGTCGGACCGGAGCTTGGCCACGCCCCCGACCGCGCCGTTACTCTGCTCGCGAGGCCCCCGTAGCTCAGCTGGATAGAGCGACGGCCTTCTAAGCCGTGGGTCGCAGGTTCGAGTCCTGCCGGGGGCGTCGTCGATTTGCCTTGACGTCCGCAACCGTTTCTCTGAAGCCGTGGGCTCGAGCCGTCGGGCCTGCTCAGTAGCTGCGTATGACGCGCACCTGGCTGCGAGAGTCATTGAGCGTCACGAGCCAGTCGGGCCGGCGGCGAAACCTCTTCCGCGGGCTCAAGACGGTCACCGAGCAGACGGTGAGACCTTCGCCAAGCCTCAAGACCGGCAGCGTGTTGCGACAATCGCCGCCGTTCTCCTGCGCGATACGTCCGGCCGTGTTCTCAATCGCGAACCTGAGAGCGTCTCGCCGTCGCATGAGCGTCTCGCGCTCAGCGGCCGACCGCGCGCGTGCTTCACCCGCGGCGGCCTCCTGTCGCTCGAGTTCTCTGAGCCCGTCCTCAAACGCGGTCCGCCAGTTCTCGGCATCGGTCCGAAGGGTCTGGGCAAACGACAGCAGCGTCGCGAACTCGGCGCGCAGCTCGTGGTCATCTTGAGTGCGGGATGGCGCCCGAGCCACCCGGTCATGAAGCGCGCCGAGTTGCCGGCTGAGCTCTTTGTGCTCCACCCGTCCCCATCGTGGATGGGCACCCTCAGCCCCGGACGGATGGTCTCTCAGCGTCTTGTCAACCGCGGCGGCCTCGCGACCGATCAAGATCCGCAATCGAGCGATTTCAGAGACAACGTGGGTTTGCCCATCGACCCGCAAACCCGAATCGTTTCGCGGCACCGGAGGCGCGTCAAGGTCCTCACCTCGAAGTGACGCCTGGATCGACATGACCTCGTCTGGACTGAAACCTCGCCGCCTGATCTGTGAGAGGCTGCCGGCGGTGAGGATTCATCACCTGAACTGCGGGACGATGTGCCCCTACGGTGGCAGGCTCGTCAGTGGCGTGGGCGGCTGGACGGGCGCCAGGATCGTCTGCCACTGCCTGTTGGTTGAGACGGCCGATTCGCTCGTGCTCGTCGACACCGGGATGGGGATCGAGGACCTCACCCACCCCTACCGCCGTCTCGGCGTGCCGTTCTCGGCCGCCTTCCGGCCGTCCGGCGATACCTCGGAGGCGGCCGTCGAGCATGTCCGCCGGCTTGGCTTCGACCCCGCGGACGTCCGCGACATCGCCTGCACCCACCTCGACCTCGATCATGCCGGCGGCCTCCCCGACTTCCCCGGCGCCGCGGTCCACGTCTTCACGCCCGAATACGATGCGGCGGTCCGGCCGAGCCTGCGCGACCGGGCCCGCTACCCCAGGTGCCATTTCGACCATCGGCCGAAGTGGCACCCCCACGAGGTGGACGGGGACGCCTGGTTCGGCTTTGAGAGCATCCGGGTTCTCCCGGACATCGAGCCGGAGATCCTCTTGATCCCGCTCGTCGGTCACTCGCGCGGGCATGCGGCGATTGCCGTGCGTGACGGTGACGGCTGGCTGCTGCACTGCGGCGATGGCTACTTCAACCACAACGAGATCAAGACGCCTCACTCCTGCCCACCCGGATTGGGCGCCTTCCAGAAGCTGATGGCTGCCGACGCCAGGGCCCGTGTCGCCAACCAGGAGCGACTGCGCGAGCTCGCCCGCTCCCACGGCAGCGAGGTACGCCTGTTCTGCGCGCACGACCCCGTGGAACTGGACGGGGAGGCCGGCGCATGATCAGCCCGACCGCGAGGCCATCGTCCTGACGCCGACTCAGGCGCTCCTAACCGCCGATGACCACTGCGAGATCGCGGTCTCGGGCGCGCTGGTAGATTCAGCTATCCCACGGTGGGCGTAGCTCAGTTGGTAGAGCTCCTGGTTGTGGTCCAGGCGGTCGGGGGTTCGAGTCCCCTCGCTCACCCTCCGGAGAAAGAGGCGATTAGCAGGACTTTCCGCGTCGTCGCTGAGCTTCGGCTCTCCGCGAGGCCGGCGCGGCGGGTTCACCGACGGGTATGCCGCTCCGCGGTGTCACTGCGTCGTTCGCGCTGGCGGCGGAGTTCCTGGCGGGCGAGCGACAGCTTGTGGACCTCGTCGGGTCCGTCAGCGAGGCGCAGGGTGCGCAGGCCGGCATACATGGCCGCGAGTGGATAGTCGTTGGTGAGACCGCCGCCGCCGTGGACCTGGATGGCGCGGTCGACGATCTTCAGGCAGATGTTGGGGATGGCGAACTTGATGCCGGAGATCTCGATTCGGGCGTGCCGGTTACCGACGGTGTCCATCAACCACGCCGTCTTCATCACCAGCAGGCGGGCCATCTCGAGCTCGATCCGGCTCTCGGCGATCCAGTCGCGGATGTTGGCGTAGTGGCTGATCGGGTGGCCGAACGCCTCGCGTTGGTCGGCGCGGACGCACATCAGCTCGAGCGCCCGTTCGGCGACGCCGATCGCGCGCATGCAGTGGTGGATCCGGCCCGGGCCGAGGCGGGCCTGGGCGATCAGGAAGCCCATGCCCTCGCCGGCGAGGATGTTGTCGGCCGGGACGCGGACGTCGGTGAACGACAGCTCGCCGTGCCCCTCGGGGTCGTCGTAGCCGAACACCGACAGGTTGCGCTCGACCTTGACCCCAGGGGCGTCGGCCGGGACGAGGATCATCGACTGCTGCTGGTAGGTGGTGGCGTCCGGATCGGTCTTGCCCATCAGGATCAGGATCCGCAGGTTGGGGTGCAGCGCATTGGTGGTCCACCACTTGCGCCCGTTGAGGATGTAGTGGTCGCCGTCGCGCTCGATGCGCATGCGAATGTTGGTTGCGTCCGAGGACGCGACATCGGGCTCGGTCATGCAGAACGCGGAGCGGATCTCCCCGTCGAGCAGCGGCGTGAGCCACCGGTCCTTCTGCTCGGGCGTACCGAACTGGTGCAGCACCTCCATGTTGCCGGTGTCCGGCGCGGAGCAGTTGCACGCTTCCGAGGCGATCCGCGAGCGGCCCATGATCTCGGCCAGCGGCGCGTAGTCGCAGTTCGAGAGGCCGGCACCGTGCTGCTCGTCACCTAGGAACAGGTTCCACAGCCCGCGGCTGCGCGCCTCGTGCTTCAGCTCCTCGAGGATCGGCGGGTGGGCGTGCGGTGTGCCCGCGTCCGCCAGTTGCTGCTCGTACACGACTTCGGCCGGGTAGACGCGGTCGTCCATGAACGCCGAGAGGCGCTCCTGGAAGTCTCTGGCCCGGTCAGTCAGTGCGAAGTCCATCGCTTGGTTCCTTTCTGAGGCGGCGCGAAACGCGACGGATTGCTCGGAGACTCTTCCAGATCGCCCCCGCGCACAGTACGACGTCGCCTGCTTCCAGGCCTGCCAGCGTCCCTGACGCCCCCCTCACAGGCCGCAACTGAACGCGGAGGGCGTTCATTCCGGTCGCCCGACCCCTGATCAACTCAAGGGTTGAGATCGGAAATCAACCCGCGGTTCAACCCCCGGGCCGACGACACGCGGGCGCCAGAAGCAGAACATGGCGGCCATGAGAACTACCGATTACCTCTCGTCCTCAGCAGCGCGACCGTCAAGACCCACATCAACCGGATCTTCTTCAAGACCGGCGCCCGTGACCGCGCGCAAGCCGTCCGCTACGCATACCGGCACCGGCTGGCTTAGGGGCGCTACGCCGATCCGCTCAGCGAGCGGGCGATGCGGTCTGCCCACACCGGTAACGCTCGACCTGGAAGGGCTAGACCGTGCGCGTAGTGGGTGCGCCCGCAGAGCTCTTCCCGGCGCGTTCGCCGCGGCGCGCAGCTGCTTCTTGCTTGAGCTCGGCCTGCCGGTTAGCCAGCGACTCGGCCTGCGCAGCCCGCCTTTCGGCGCCACTGGGCCGTCGGCTCATCGGTTGTGTGGACACGGTCATCTTGTGCTTGGCTGCCATCAGTGTCTCCTCGAGTCGTGTCGCGCTGGGCTTGCTCCGGGCTCCCGAGCGGGTGTGGGTCAGGGCGCATGGATAAGAACCGCATCGGGCTCGGCCACAGCGCTTGCCCAAACGATAGCCAGAAGGCTATTTCTAGAATCCTTCTTCTTAGGAGAGCTATTCTAGCGCCCGTGAATGACCGCCATGCCACGCCCAGCTGGACGTTTCTGACCAATCACGCCCGCGTATTGGTCTGCATCGGCCAGGACCCAGGTGTCCGCCTGCGTGAGATCGGCGAGCGGGTCGGGATCACCGAGCGGGCCGCCCACGGCATCGTCGTCGAGCTGGCCGCTGCTGGGTACATCACCCGCCGGCGAGACGGGCGCCGCAACCATTACACGATCAACGCCGAGGTCCCGCTGCATGATCCGATCGCGCCCGAACGGAACGTCGGACAGCTGCTCGAGATCCTGATCGCCGCCGACCGGTCCGAGGAGCGAGTCCACGGCACGGGAACAAGCGCTTGACGCGAATACGCTGTCCCCCGGGCGCGGAAATCCGGGTGCTGACCCGCGCCGCCGTCAAGAGCGGGATCGGGTCAGTCCAGCGCGCCGCCCGGCACGCTCGATGACCACGCCTCCCGACGAGTGTGGACGCGACAATCTGGTGACCAGTGCGTTGATCTCGCCGTCTTCCATCTCTTACACCGCAGTCCTTTCGAGAGCCCGGGACGAGTGACCCGGCGGTCGCCTGATGGCGATATGGCCGAGCGACAGCGGTAGGTCGACCTCGGCCTCGTTGCATCCAGGATGGAGATTGAGGAGCGTGGTCAGAAGCAGCAGCGGAGCTCCGGCGGCCCAGGCCTGGGGACGAGACGCCGTGGGGAACGCCACGGGGACCGATGTCAGCGTTCGGGGGAAGCCGGCGAAGACCTCGGGCAGGCGATACTCGAAGTACGGCGCAGCGGCGAGGATCGCCGCAGCCATCGTGGACGCGGCCTCGTGGTGACCGTACCGCGCAAGGCCGGCGGCGATCAGCGAGTTGTCGTGCGGCCAGATCGTCCCGGTGTGGTAGCCGAGCGGGTTGTAGCCGGCCTCATGTGCCCCGAGGGTACGGACGCCCCACCCCGAGTAGAGCTGCTCGTCAAGTAGCCGCTCGGCCGTTGCCGCGGCGTCCCGGTCGTCGAGGATTCCCGACCACAGCAGGTGACCGATGTTGGAGCTCAGGCTATCCACTCGTCGCTTGGTGGCGTCGAGGGCGAGCGCGTGGCAGCCGCGTTCGGGGATCCAGAAGTCGCGACGGAACCTCGCCCGCAGATCGCCGGCGCGTCTCTCGAGCTCGACGGCCAGCCCCTCGTCGCCCCATACCTCGCGAGCCAGGCGGGCGCAGCGCCGTTGCGCGTCGTAGACATAGCCCTGGATCTCGCAGGTGGCGATCGGTCCCCGGGCGAGCGTGCCGTCCGCGAATTGGATCGCGTTCCAGCTGTCCTTCCAGCACTGGTTGACCAGGCCGGTCGTCGGATTGCGACATTCGTACTCGACGTAGCCATCGCCGTCCCGGTCGCCGCTGTCGTCGATCCAGGCCAGGGCTGCGCGGGCGTTGGCCTCCAGGTCGCGGACCAGTTTGTCGTCACCGGACCAACGGTGGTACTCATCCAGGAGGACCAGGAACAGAGGCGTCGCGTCGGCCGTCCCGAAGTATGGGGAGTGGGGTCGTGCGCCACTTGCGGTCAGCTCTCCGAAGCGCAGCTCATGCAGGATCTTCCCGGGCTCCCGCTCGTGGAAGTCATCTCGCACCGTCGCCTGGCGGGCGGCGAGCGCCCGGAGGGTGGTGGCCGCCAACCCGGGCAGGTACGGCAGCGCCTGGAAGCTCGTAATCAGGCTGTCGCGACCGAAGAGCGCCATGAACCATGGCAGTCCGGCCGCGGGCAGTGTGGCGCCCTCGGTGAGGTCGGGGTGCATCCGCAGCGCGCCGAGATCGCTGAGGCTCGCGCGATAGGTGCGCAGGAGCGCCGGATCGCTCGCCTCGAGTCTCGGGGCGCCGGCCAGCCATGTCTCGAGCTCTGCCGACTTCTCGTCTCGCAACTCCGCGAGCGTGCCGCGGGGCTCGCGCGGGGCAAAGCTGATCCCCGGCTGCGCGGCGTGCGGGCAGACCATGAAGCTGGTCGACCACTGCTCACCGGCCGCGAGCTGAAGGGTGTAGGCGAAGCCGGAGCGGGTGATGACCGCTGGCGAGCTGGCCGTGATCGTGACCGAGCGGCAAAATGACTCACGTTCGTAGCTCAAAGTCAGGGTGGAGTCGTCGTGGGCGCAGGTCACCTCTCGCTCGGCCACGACGCCGTCCTTGACTTCGAACAGGTCGGCGAAGTCGGCGTCGACTTCCAGGGCCACATGCAGACGGCTGGTCTGGTGCAGGTGGTTCGTCACCGTGACCTCCTCCATCCACATGTGGTCGACGAGGCGGCGGCGCACGATCGAGTACGGCGTCTGCTCCTCAGGTCCGACGGTTGGCGTCAGGAAGAACTGGGCGTCGAAGTGCGCGCTCTGGTGGAGGTTGAGCAACTGCAGCGGAGCCGACCCCACGCGCAGGGCCCAGCGCGAGATGAAGCGGGTGTCCGCCGAGAAGAAGCCGTGCTCACGTCCTTCGTCGGCGAGGACGTCGCCGAGCCTGTCACCGACGACGAACGTGCTTCCGTCCAGGACGCTCAGGGTCCGTTCAGACACCGGCGAGCGCCCGGGTCACGCGATGGGCCGCAACCGACCGATAGGTTCGTTCGTAGGCGGCGGCGACGACGTCGACGTCGCAGTGATGTCGCACCCAGGCGCGGCAATCTCGCGGTTGGATTTGTGGCAGCCGGCCGACCGCGACTCCCATCGCCCGCTCGTCATCCACCAGGAAGCCGGTCTTGCCGTCAATCACCAGCTCGCGGGCCGCGCCCTCGGGAAATGCGATCACCGGCGTTCCGCAGGCGAGCGCCTCGACCATAACCATCCCGAACGGTTCGTTCCAGCGGATCGGCATCAGCAGTGCGCGGGCGCGGGCGAACAACGAGCGCTTGGCCGACCCACCGACCTCCCCGAGAAAGCGGACACGCTCGCCATCAATGTGAGGAGCGACCTCACGGTCGAAGAACGCCTGCTGTCCGGGCTGGATCACCCCGGCCAACACCAGCGGCACGTCAGCTGCGAGAGCGGCCGCGATCGCGCGGTGGGGTCCCTTCTGCGGCGTCATCCTGCCGATCCAGAGGAGGTAGTCGGCCTTGCGCTCCTCCAGTGGCCAGGCCCGCAGGTCGATCGGGTTGGGAATCGTGCCGATCGGGCCGAGCCCGGGCGGAGCGGATGAAAGCTGAGCCCGGCTGATGCCGACGAGCGCTGCCTTGTGGCCGTGGCGGGCGTAGAAGGCAGCGGTCTCGGCGGTGAACGGCCCGTGCAACGTATGCACGAGCGGGGTGTCGAGCCGATTCGCCATCGCCAGTCCCGTGAAGCCGCAGTGGTCGTGCACGATGTCGAACGGCTCGCCGCCCCTGGCGAGGTCGATCTCATCAAACGCGAGGCCGACGTGGTCGACCTCGTACAGCGAGCGCTCGATTTCGTCGGGGTGGGACTCGTCGAGCAGAGTCACGACGGTCGCGCCGGACGCCGAACCCGGAGCGCAGAACAGCGTCACCTCGTGCCCGCGGCGAACCAGCGCCTCCGTGAGCGTGCTGACGACCGACTCTACGCCGCCGTATCCGGGCGCGGGGACGGGGATCCAAGGTGGCGCGAGCATCGCCACACGCAGCAATGCGCCGGGTGGGCTGCTCGACGCGCCTGCCCACCGGTGATTCGGCGGGCGGTCGGTACTGGCCTGTCCCCACAGTTCGCGCCGCGACCTCCGTGCGGGTGCGCTCACAGCATCCATCGAACCTCCTCGCGTGCCTCTCAGGCGGGGCGCTCGCGGGCGGAGAGGTCAGGAAGAACCAGGCGGGCGCACGATCGCCAACCCTCGAGGGAACGCGACGGACACCTGTACCGTACCACGTGCGCCGCTAAATCCGAGCGCGGTGGTCGGGAATCCGTGCCAGCTTCGTCGGTGGGAGATAGCTGACCTCGGAACGCTGCGGCCGGGCGTGCCGAGAGTGTGGTGAACCCCGCTTAGGGGTAGTCAAACCCTATCCGCAGGCTCGGAGAACCGGGAGGAGGAGCCACCGTCTCTGGCGAGCTAAAGATACGTCCATCCATTCGGCGGCCCATGGGTCGCTGGTCCGGTGCGGCTCATCACACCGGACGTCAAGGGAGGTCTGAACAATGTCTGTAACCACGGAGCGGCGGACCGGGCCGCGAACCGAACCCATAGTTGAGAAGGGCCCCAGCCTTTCGCGCGGGCCGGCGCTGGTGCTCGGCACCATTCTGCTGGCCGTGGGTCTGTACTTCATCTACAAGCAGCACTACTTCCCGAAGTTCTCGAACTTCCCGAGCGGAACGGCGACTGTCAAGGGCAAGGTCCTATTCGGTCTGTTCGGTGGCAACGGCTGGACCGGCATGCTGACCGCCATCGCCGGTGGTCTGCTGCTGTTCGGCGCCGCGCAGCATCTGCTGGCCAAGACGATGAGCCTGATCGTCGGCGTGGTGCTGGCGGCGGCGGCGATCATCGCGCTGCTCAATCACGGCAACGTGCTCGGCCTGCCCTCCGCCAACCATCTGACCGAGCTGGCCTGGGGGGTCTCCGCCGCGATCCTGCTCGTCAACGTGCTGCTCCCGAGACGCACCCGGACGGTGGAGCCCGTTGCTGCCGAGCCGACGGCCCGCGGCCGTCGGGGGACCGGCGGCGTGGCCGCCGGGGCGGCCGCCGGAGCGGGCGCGGGCGCCGTGGCCGAGCACGAACGCGATCGTCGTCGTGGCCGTGAGGACGCGGCCGCCGAGGGCGAGCGCGGGCGCGGCGGGCGTCATGCCGCGGAGGCGGCTGCCGCCGGTGCCGGGGCCGGTGCCCTGGCCGAACACGAACACGACAAGCACCGCCAGGAGCGGGACAGCCAAGCCGCCGCGGACCGCGGCGCGGCGGGTCAGCCGTCCGGGACCGACCAGACGGCCGCCGGCGCTGAGCCGGCCGCAACCGGTCAACCGGCGGCGGCCGCTCAGCCGCCGGCAGCCGGTCAGCCGGCGGCAGCCGGTCAGCCGGCCGGAACCGGTCAGCCCGACGCCGCCATGCCCGGCACGAGCCGCTCCGGGGATGCGACGGCCGTGCGCAGCGGGGAGGCGACCGGCGGCTCGGGCGGCTCGGGCGGCCAGGTCGGCCTCGCCGAGCGCGCGCGGCGCTGGCTCAGGCCCGGCAGCCAGAACTGACGGGAACGGCCTGCTCGGACGGAGCGGGCGGCGGGTCACGCTTGCAGTAGGTGACTCGCCGCGCGGCCGTGTCGACCGCGGCCAGGAACGGGTAGTTGACGCTGCCCGAGTCGATCGTGCAGCGGTAGCCGATGCGGGAGCCCGAGCGGCTGATCGGATGACACACGGCGGCCCGCAGTGGGCCCGCGATGGCGCCATCTCGGATCTCGGCGGCGATGTGCGCGTGGAGCACGCGCTCGAGTGCCGGCCCGGAGGCCAGCCCCGGCGGGAGCGCTGCACTGTGGGGCGCCTGGTCCTGAGAGATGAGGATCCGGGCCTCGCGGTTGGCGGGCAGGGTGGCGGCCGGGTTGCTGTTGGGCGGCCCCGAATCGGTGTTGTGGCCGCTGACCCAGATGACCATGCCCGCCAGCAGCCCGGTGGCGACCACCACCGAGACCGCATAGCGCTGCCAGAGGGGGAGGCTCAGATAGGCCCCGGGCGCGCGGGTGCGACCCGTACGCGGCCGACCGGGATCGGGAGCGGATGACGGGGACGGGGTACGGGCCATCATCGGCCAAGGCTAATGCTTGTTCAACCTCCCGCTCTTCCCTCAATCATCAGTAACCGGTATACGTGAGCCATGGACGTAGAGCAGGCCGTAGCCGGGGTACCTGCTGTGCGCTGGACGCCGCGACGCTTGCTGCCCGCCAGCGATGAGCGGCTCGCGCAGCTGGTCGCCACCGGTGACGAGCAGGCGTTCGCGACGCTGTACGACCGCTACCACCAGCGGCTGTATCGCTACTGCCGGTCGATGCTGGGCAACGACGCCGATGCCCAGGACGCCCTCCAATCCACCTTTGCGGGCGCCTTCACGGCCCTCGCGGAGAGCCGCCGGGACGCTCCGGTGCGGCCCTGGCT
>DASWAI010000183.1:0-29837 GCA_036391215.1 Gemmatimonadales bacterium | reverse complement strand
TCGTTGGCGCCGGTCTTCACGCCGAGATGGCAGGCGAACCGCTCGTCCAGCCGGGGATGCCGCGTCAGGCTGCGGAGCGCGGCGAGCACGGGAGCGGGCGCCAGGGCCCAGGGGCCGCCGGCCGCGAGCTCACGCTGCGGGACGTCTGCCCGGGCCGGGCTCCGCAGAGCCCGGAGCGTGGTGCGGACCCGGTGATCCTCCGGCGGAGGACTCTTGCTCGCGACCAGCGCCAGCGGATACACCGTTGCGTCGAACGTGGCCTCCGGCGCGCCCGTGAGATCGGCCGCGGCCCGGATCGTCGCCTGGGCGGCGAGCACCTGCCGCGCGCGGGCGCCGTACGCCGCCGTCGCCAGCTTGGCCGGCACCAGGAGCGCCACCGCTCCCCCCGGCCGCACCAGTTCCCACGCCCGCTCGACGAACGCGAGCGAGAGGTCCGGCTGGTTGGCGAAGCCCCCGCGGCCCGCACGTCCGGCGTCGCCGCCTCGCGCTCCGCGTCCGCCGCGCCACCAGCGGTAGCGCTCGGCGAGCCGCTTCCGAAGCTCGCGCGGCAGCTCCTCCGATCGGACCCAGGGCGGGTTGCCGGCCACGAGATCGAATCCGCCTCGCTCGAACACATCCGCGAACTGGCTCTCGTAGTGGAACCACGGGAGCTCGCCTTCGCGCCGGAATCGCCGGCGCGCCGTCCGTACCGCGTGACGCTCGGCGCGGAGCCGCCCGAGCTCCGCCGCGAGTTCGCGGTCGAGCCCCCGCGGCTCGCCGAAAAGGGTGGGCGACCGCGCGTCCGCCAGCCGCCCCGCGATCTCCTGCTCCAGGGCCGCCTCGGCATCGTCGAGCGCGCTGCCGAATGCGCGCGTCTCCGCCCGCCGGAGCTCCCGCGCCAGGACGCGCTTGTCGGCGCCGCTGGCCGACACCAGTGCGCGCCGGAGCCGCGCGAGCGCCCCGGCTTGGGCCCGCGGCGCGGTCCGGCCGCCCGGCCACCTGCCGGCCGGATCCAGCAGGCTGTCTCCCTGGCGGACGAGGCAGTCGAGGTTGGGCAGCGGCGCCACCGCGTCCGGCTCCGCCCCATCCTCCGCGATGACCGCGAGCCAGAGTCGGAGCTCGGTGAGCCGGACCGCCGCGGCGTTCCGGTCCACGCCGAACAGACTGCGCCTGAGTACCCGCCTTCGCGCCGCCGCTTGCGCCCGATCTCCGGCATCGGCCTGGGCGAGCAGCTCGAGCGCCCCCAGGAGAAAGGCGCCCGAGCCCACCGCGGGATCCAGCACGGTGATCTCCCGCAGCACCCGCTGAGCGGGCGCCTCCCGGTCGGCCAGGTAGCGCGCCGCCCGGCCCTCGGGGCAGCCGAGCCGTTCCGCGAGCACGGCCACGAGCCCCGCGTGGACCAGGCTGCGGACCAGCGCGGCCGGCGTATAGAAGGTGCCGCTCCCGCGCCGCTCGGCCGGCTCCATCACGCCCTCGAACACCCGCCCCAGCATATCCGGCGCGACCAGGCCCGGCCGTCCGGCTTCGTGGGCCGTGAATTCGAAGCGCTCGAACAGAAAGTCGAACGCCTCGCGCCAGACGGCGTTGGGAAGGTCGGCCCGCCAGCGCCGCTCGAGCGGGTGCGGCTCGAAGAGCCCGCCGTTCAGGAACGGAATCCGGCCGAACCCACGGGGCGTCCGGCTCCGCTCCGGCGCCGGGCGGTTGAGCGTGCCGAAGAAGAGCGGCCGGAGCAGGTCGCGCTGGAGGCGACGGCCCCGACCGAGGCAACGGTCCACCTGCCGAGCGAGAAAGTCGGTTTGGCCGTCGAGCCAGCCCTTGCTCTGCACGAAGTAGAGGAAGAGCACCCGCGTGAGCTGGAGCAGCGCCAGGGCATGCCGGTCTGCCGCCGGGCACGCGCGTGGGAGCGCGAGCGTCATCGTGTCCAGCGTGCGCTGGAAGCAGCGGAAGAACCGGCGGCCGACGGCCTCTGCGCCCAACGCATCCGCCGCGCGCGCGGCCAGCGCCAGCGCCCCGCCGGCCGGTGCGGCACCGAGGCGCGCGAGCCGCGCGAGCGTCAGCCGGTCCGGGCGGTCCAGCGCGCAGTCCAGGCACGGCGCATCCCCGAAGGCGATCGCCACCGCCAGGCGCCGCGCCGAGTGCGAGAGCGCCAGCACGCCCCCAATCCGGCCCCGCGCCACCAGCCGCCGCGTAATGGTGCGCGCCGCGCGGCCCGCGTCGGCCGCCTCCGCTCCGAACCACACGAACTCGCCCGCCCGGCCCACGACCGCCGCGCGTGCGATCGTTTGATTGTCCGGCAAGTCGAGCCACCCGGGGAGCGGTAGCTCCTCCCACGCGGCCTCATGCCCGAAGCCCGGCATCAGCTCCGGCAGGTCCTCCACCCGCCGCAAGGCGGCGAGCATGCTGGCGGTGATCACTTGCGCGGAGCTCCCGGTCGCGACGCTCCACGTTCGCGCGGGACCCGCTGGGTTCCCGCAGCAATCCGCCGCGGGCCGTGGCCGGAACTTGCCTGCCCGCCCGCGGTGGGCTACGATCCCACCCCTATGCGCGCATACCTGCTCCTGCTCCTCCTGCTCGCGGTCCCGCCGGTGCTCGCCGCCCAGACGCCCGAGAAATCCGTCTTTCTGATCCGCCGGGGCAACGACACCATCGCCACCGAAGCGCTGTCCCGTACGCCGACCGAGCTGACGGGCACGATCACGTTCCACCGCGCGGATCCCGTATCCGAGTGGTATCACGCCGTCGTCGGCCCTGACGCCACCGTGCCGCTGCTCGAGGTCAACGTTCGCCAGGGCGTGGACACGGGGCTCGTCAAGGCCCACGTGGCCGAGCGGACCCGCGCCATCTTCCGCGGCGACAGCGTGGCGGTGGACGACATGACCGACCAGGGGCTGGACACCCGCGTGCTCCCCACCCACAGCGGGGCGCTGCCCTACCTCAACCTATCGTTCGGTCTGCTGGAGCAGGCGATCCGGCGCGCGGCGGTGGTGGGAGGCGACTCGGTGAAGGTCCCGTTCTTCAACATGAACGGGGGCGCGCGCGGCGGCGAAGGCGTCACGGTGGTGGGCACGGTCTCGCGCATCGGCGCGGACTCCGTGGCGCTGGAGCTGGGCAGCGTGGAGTACCGCATGCGCGTTGACGCCGGTGGCCGCCTCCTGGGCGGCGGCATTGCGGCCCAAGGGCTCTCGTTCGAGCGGGAGTAGTCCCTAGGGCATCCCCGTGCGCACGTCGTACACCCGTCCCTTCCACTCCACCTTGCGGGCGCCCCGGCCCACCGACCGGAGCACGATGTAGAGTCCCGCCGCCGCGCCGAGCGGATAGCCGAGCCCGTAGAGCGGCGGGATCTGCATCCCGAACGAGACCAGCATCCAGAAGAGCGCCGACAGCGCGATCGCGGCGGGCACCCACGGTGCGGCCGCCACGAGCCCCGCCAGCGCGGCGAGCCCCACCAGCGGCGGGATCAGCCAGAACAGCATCGCTGCGGACAGGATCAGCGGCACCAGCGCCCGGCGCACCGGCTCGTCTGGGAAGGACGCGCGCCCCCCCAGATAGATGTTCTTCGACCATCCCTCGATCAGATGTCCCAGGCTCCGGTACATCCGGGTGGAGATGAGCGGTTCCGCGTGGACGAACCTGAGCTTGCGCCCGCTCCGGACCAGCGTCTGGGCGAGCGCCAGGTCCTCCGCCACCGCGGACCGCACCGCCGCGTGCGTGCCGATGGCCTCGTAGGCGACCCGGGGCAGCATGATGAACTGGCCGTTGGCGATCACGTCCCGCGGACGGGTGGAACTGTTCACCCGCGCGGGCTTGTAACGGAAGCCGAGCAGCACCCAGATCTGCGGCATCACCAGCCGCTCCCAGAGCGTCTCGCAGCGCTGCCGTGACATCAGGGTCAGCAGATCCGCCCGCTCCGCCTCGAGCGCGCCCACCGCGTGGCCCAGCAGCTCCCGCCCGTGGGTCGTGTCCGCGTCGGTGAAGACGAGCAGGTCTCCCCCGGCCGCGCGGTAGCCCTGCCAGCAGGCCCACGGCTTGCCGAACCAGCCCGGCGGCAGCTCGGCGCCGCGAACCAGGCGCACCCGCTCATCCTCCCGCGCGAGCCGCTCGGTTCGGAGCGCCGTGTCGTCGGTGGAGCGATCGTCCACCACGATCACCTCGAGCGGCGCGTACGCGCTCTGGAGCACCGAGCGGACCACCGTCTCGATCGTCTCGGCCTCGTTGCGGGCCGGGATGATCACGCTCAGGAGCCGTCCGGAGGCGACGGGCGCGGTGGTGAGGTCGGGGGTGCGGCGGGCCAGGTAGGCGATGCCGGCCAGCGGGCCGAGCCACGGGAGGGCCGGCCAGAGGGAGACGATGCTCATGCGCGGCCGGCTAGCGCCGGCGCGAGTGGCTCACGCCCGCGAGCTCCTGCTCCAGGGCGCCGAGCTGCCGCTGCACGTCGCTCGGGTCGTATTCGCTGCTGGCGACCGGAACGCCGTTCTGGGAGAAAAGCGTGGCGACCAGCGCGTCGGTGTAGCCCACGACCGCGATCGCGATCCCCTTGTCGAGCACCCGGTTGAGCCGAAGCACGATGGCGAGGCTCTGCCGCGGCCGCATGGTGGTGAAGGCGGGCGCGAGATTCCGGATCAGCAGCTCGCGGAGATGCTGGAGCTCTTCCACTACTTCGCCGGCCGCGAGGCCGCGCGCCGCCGCGACCCGCCCGTAGTGCTCGCACACGTGCAGCCAGACCACGCCCACCTCGCGGCGGAGCGGGCCGACCATGGCCGTCAATGCATCTATGATGAGGCGGAACTCCCGCTCGACTGTCGCGCGCGGAATCGTGGGGGCCGCCGTGATCCGGTCGCCCAGCCAGTCGGCCCATTGGGCGACCATCAGATTCCGCGAATCCGAGATTACGCGGCCGGCGGCGAGCAACGCGGGCTGCGAAGCGCGCACTGCCGTTCTCCCGTTGTAAAGGCTCGGGAATCTACCCGGGGGGCGACGACCGGGTCAAAAGAGGTGCCGGCCGAGCCAGGCCACTGTGTCCTTCATCACGAGATCCAGATCGGCGGTCGAGCCGCGCCAGGGGTGGGTGGCGCCGAACGTGTGCCCCGCTCCCGCGACCGGCTCGAGCCTCGCGGTCGTCGCCGCGCGGGCCAGGCGCTCCGCCTCGGCGAATGGGACGGTGGGGTCGCCCGTGCCGTGGAGGATCAGCCAGGGCACGCTCATTCGGGCTGCGGCAGCCGGTATGTCGAGCGCCGCCCCATTGCACTCCACGTCGTCCAGCGTGTCGGTGTAGAGCGGGAGCACCTGCCCCGTTCTCGCATTCAGCACCTCGAGCTTGCCGGCCGCGCGCCAGCGCGCCCGCTCCGACTCGTCCGGCCAGCGGTCGACCGTGGAGATCGCGGCCCAGGTCACGAGCGCGCCGATCCGGGCGTCGCGGGCGGTCTCGAGCACCGCGATCCCGCCGCCCCGCGAGTGGCCCACCAGCCCGATGCGGGCAGGCGCCGCCGTGCCGAGCCCGCCTGCCGCGAGCGCGTCGAGCACCGTCCCGACGTCGGCCAGCTCGGCGGAGAAGGTGTTGCGGCCGAACCGCTCGGGCCAGGCGAATTCGCCGGTGTCGTCCACGCCGCTGCCGCTCGCGTTGAACGAGACCGCCGTGAAGCCGGCCTGCGCCAGCCGGTCCGCGAGCGGCGGGAACATCCCCCAATCCTTGAAGCCCTTGAACCCGTGCAGCACGACCACGGCGGGGCGCGACGACTCGCGGCCGCCCGCGCGGACGTCGATCAGGATCTCGCCCAGCGCGCCGGGGAGTGTGTGCTTGGAGAGGCTGGGGGTCGCCATGGGACGGGGAAGATACACCTGCTATTCTTCTCCCATGCCCATCTTCGACTACCACTGCCCCTCCTGCGGCGCCGATTTCGAGCGCCTGGTCCGGAACGGGACGACGGTCTGCTGCCCTCAGTGCAGCGAACGGAAGGTCGAGCGCCGGATGTCGCTGCCCGCCCGTCCGGCCGGCGCCGGCAAGCAGGCCGACTTCAGCAAGCTCGGTCCGCCGCCCGGCGGGTGCTGCGGCGGATCCTGCCACTCGCACGGCCACTGACCCCGCCGCTCTCCCCGTCCCTCGCCGCGCTGGCGGAGCGCCTGGCCCGGCGCGCCGCGACCGAGACCTCGGATCCGGAGCGCCGATGGGCCGCTGTCGCGCTCATACTCGCTCCCGACCCGGCCTCCCTGCTCCTCATCCGCCGCGCCGAGCGTGCGGGCGACCCCTGGTCCGGCCAGGTCGGCCTGCCGGGCGGCCGCCGCGGACCCGAGGATGCCGACCTGATCGAGACGGCGACCCGGGAGACGGTGGAGGAGGTGGGCATCGACCTCACCCGCGCCCATCGCCTGGGCGCGCTCGATGACGTGGCGCCGCGGACCCCGACCCTGCCGCCCATCGCCGTTCGGCCCTACGTCTTCGCCCTCCCCGGGCGGCCTCCCGTCCGCCTCAACCCCGAAGTCGCCTCCTGCCACTGGGTCGAGGTATCCAGCCTCGCTAGGCCGGGTGCCAGCCGCCTGACCACCGTCACCATTCGTGGCGATTCGCTCGAGGTCCCGGCCTTCATGCTGGAAGGCATGGTGGTCTGGGGAATGACTGAGCGCATCCTGGCTTCGTTTCTCCAAGCTGTTTCCTGACAACATGTTGACACGTTCATGGCGACGGTTGTGTCGCCATGGCGCCGTCATGCTGGCGCGTAATTCGCATTGAGGAAACTTGACATTAGCCAGGTTGCACTAGAAAATTAGGGCCGCCTAACTACTGGATTCGCATGAACGCAGCCATTGGCCACGAGCCCCTCACCCGCTCGGTCGAAGACTACCTCAAGGTCATCTACAGCCTCTCCCCCGAGGGGCGGACCGCTTCGACCAGCGACATCGCCCACCGGCTGGAGCTCTCGGCTCCGTCGGTGAGCGGCATGATCAAGCGGCTGTCGGAGCAGGGGCTTCTGGAGCACATCCCCTACAAAGGCGTGCAGTTGACGGCGGAAGGCCGCCGCGCCGCGCTTCGGATGATCCGGCGGCACCGGATCCTTGAGGCCTATCTGGTCGCGCGGCTGGGTTATACCTGGGACGCGGTGCACGAAGAGGCGGATCGGCTGGAGCACGCCGTGTCGGAAGGGCTGATCGAGCGGATGGCGGACGCGCTGGGTAACCCCGACGCCGACCCCCACGGCGAGCCCATCCCCACCGCCGAGGGCTGGATCGAGGAGGTGGAGGCGACACCGCTGGCCGAGATTCCGGCCGGGGAGACGGTGGAGATCCGCCGGGTCACCGCCGGCGATCCGGACCGCCTGCGCTATCTGGCCTCGATCGGTCTCCAGCCGGGAGCGCTGGTGGTGGTCGTCGAGCGCCAGCCGTTCAGCGGACCCATCACGCTCCGGGTGGCCGGGCAGGAACGCGTGATAGGCCATGAGCTGGCCGAGTGCCTGCTCTGCGGGCGGAGTCGCGGGGCATGAGCGCCACCGTCCCTCCGGCTGAACGGCTCACCGGCTGGCGCTATCCGCGCACGCAGCCGAGCCTCCCCGAGTCCCACGCCACGATCAACGTTCCGCTGGCGCCCGGCTTCTGGCGCAAGGCGCTGGCGTTCGCGGGGCCGGGATATCTGGTGGCGGTGGGCTACATGGACCCGGGCAACTGGGCCACCGACCTGGCCGGCGGCGCGCGCTTCGGCTACACCCTGCTCAGCGTGGTCCTGCTGTCCAATCTGATGGCGATCCTGCTCCAGGCCCTGGCGCTGCGGCTCGGGATCGTCAGCGGGCGCGACCTCGCCCAGGCCTGCCGCGACCACTACTCCCGCCGGGTCAGCTTCGCGCTCTGGGTATTGTGCGAGATCGCGATCGCGGCGTGCGACCTGGCCGAAGTGATCGGCTCCGCCATCGCGCTCAACCTGCTGTTCGGGATCCCGCTCATCTGGGGCGTCTGCCTGACGGCCCTGGACGTGCTGATCATTCTGCTGCTCCAGCATCGGGGCTTCCGCTACCTCGAGGCGTTCATCATCGCCCTGGTGCTGACCATCGGCGCCTGCTTCGCGCTCGAGCTCGTGCTGGCGCGGCCGGACCTGGGCGCGGTGGCCCGCGGGCTGGTGCCGACCACGCAGATCGTGACCAACCCGAACATGCTGTACATCGCGATCGGCATCCTCGGCGCCACGGTCATGCCACACAACCTCTACCTGCACTCCTCCATCGTGCAGACCCGCCGCATCGGTCCCGACCCGGCTGCCAAGCGCGAGGCGATCCGCTTCGCCACCTTCGATTCCACGCTGGCCCTGCTGTTCGCCTTCTTCATCAACGCGGCGATCCTGGTTCTCTCCGCCGCCTCGTTCCACTGGAGCGGGCATCAGGCCGTCGCCGACATCGGCGACGCGCACACGCTCCTCGCCCCCCTGCTCGGCACCACGCTGGCGAGCGGGCTCTTCGCCGTGGCGCTGCTGGCGTCGGGGCAGAACTCGACGATCACGGGCACGCTGGCGGGGCAGGTGGTGATGGAGGGCTTCCTCGACATCCGGCTTCCGGCCTGGCTCCGGCGGCTCATCACCCGCGGCATCGCGATCGTCCCGGCCGTGATCGTCACCGCGCTCTACGGAGAGAAGGGGACGGGCGCGCTGCTGATCCTGAGCCAGGTGATCCTGAGCCTCCAGCTTTCGTTCGCGGTGGTGCCGCTGGTCCAGTTCACGGCCGACCGGGCCAAGATGGGCCAGTTCGCCAGCGGACCGCTGCTCAAGGGGGCGGCCTGGCTCGTGGCCACGGCCATCATCGGCCTCAACGGCTGGCTGCTGCTCGGGACGCTGCGTGGATGGCTGGCGTAGCAGTCTAGGGGCGCTCGCCCTCTCCTCGTGGTTCGCCGGCGCGCTCGCCGCGCAGGAGCCCCAGCCGCTCGAGGACAACAGCTTCCTCATCGAGGAGGCGTACAACCAGAACCCGGGCGTCGTTCAGGAGATCAGCAACTTCGTCCGCTCGTCCGGCGGGGGCGATTGGGTGTACGCCTTCACCCAGGAGTGGCCGGTGGGCGGCATGCGGCACCAGCTGAGCTATACCGTCCCCCTCGAGCACCACGCGGACTTCGGGACCACCGGCCTGGGCGACGCGCTGCTCAACTACCGCTATCAGGCGCTGGGAATGCGGGGCGGGCCCGTGTATGTCGCGCCGCGCCTGAGCGTGGTGCTGCCCACCGGACGGGCTGCGAGGGGCCGGGGTTCGGGAGCCTTCGGCCTGCAGGCCAACCTGCCGGTGACGGTCGAGGTGAGTCCCCGCTTGTCCACGCACTGGAATCTGGGCGCGACGCTGCTGCCGTCCGCCGAGAATCCCGCCGGAGCCCGTGCGACGAGCACCACGGTCAATGCCGGGGCGAGCGTCATCTGGGTGGTGCGACCGCTCTTCAATCTGATACTGGAAGGGATCTGGCTGAGCCAGCAGGATGTCGTTGGTCCCGGAGCCACGGACCGTCACACGTCCGCGTTCCTGAATCCGGGGTTTCGCTGGGGGTTCAACCTCCGGGGAGGTCTGCAGATCGTCACGGGCCTGGGGTACGTCGTCAGCCTTGCCGACGCCGATCCCGACGCGCTGTTCCTCTATCTCAGCTTCGAGCACCCGTTCTAGCGGCTCCACGACCGGCGGTCGGTCGCTCAGGACGGGCTCGAGTCCACCTCCGGCGGCTCTGCTTCCTCCTCGAACGGCTGCCCGGCGTCCTCGTCGGGGTGCGAGTCGGAGCCGTCGTCCTGATCGATCGCGCGAAGCAGCCGCACCAGGAACCGGTCCCGCTGCGCCCGAAGCTCGCCCGGGTCCTGGTCGTACTCCCGCTCGATCAGCCGGATCAGCCGCTGATGGTCCTCGTGGGAGAGGCTCTGCCACCGGGCGAGCCTGCCCCAGACCGCTTCGTTCTTCTTGAGCTGCTGGCTCAGGAAGACGCTGGGGCCCTGCGCGCCGGCCGCCATCACCTGCGTCAGGTGCGGGCCGGCGGTGGCCCACTCGATGGCGGGACCGAGCGAGACCAGCCGGTCCACGTCCGCCAGGTTCACCACCCCCTCGAGCACCAGATCGATGCACTCGCGCCAGACGGCCGCCAGGATCCGGCCCGTCGCGTTCCCCGGCACTTCCTTCTGGAGCACCACCGTTTCCCGGCCGAGGCGTGCCAGCCACGCCTGCACCGTGAGGGTGCAGGCCGGGTCGGTCCGGGGCCCGGGTATGAGCTCCACCAGGGGCGACATGTCCACCGGATCGAGCGCGAAGGCGACCAGCAGCCGCTCCGGCCGGCGGAGGCGTGAGCTCAGGGCGCTCGCGTGTATGCTGCTGCTGAAGCTCACCGTGATGGCCGACGGACGCGCCACCTGCTCGACCTGCTCCAGCATCCGCTGGCGGCCGGCGAGGTCGAGCGGCATCACGTCGAGAACGAGGGAGGCCTGGCCCACGGCGTCGAGCAGGCTCCGGCCGACGTGGAGCGAGGCCAGCGCTCCGGCCGCGGCGAGCGGGTCGGCGCGGCCCGCGTCGGTGAGCCGGCGCACCCGCTCCCCCACGTCATGGCTCGCGCGCTGGAGCAGGGAGGACTCCGGGTCGTACAGCGACACCGGCCACCCGCGGCTCAACGCGAGCGCCGTCCAGCCGCGCCCGCGATGACCCGCACCGATCACGGCGACCCGCGGCCGGTCCCGCTCGTCGTCCATGACGTCCTTTCAAGCGAGGTGTGGAATTAGGTATAGGATAATACCGAACCTCGTCTCACGCCCCGGGGCCTCGACATCGCAATGATCCGACCCGCCTCCCGCTTCGCCCTGTTGCCGCTGCTGCTCGCCGTTCCCGGCGCCCGGCTGAGCGCCCAGCTACCCGGGATCGCGGTCGAGCGGCGCCTCGCGAACGAGCTCGGGCTCCGCGTGGGCGACACGCTCCGCGTCGGCGCCGTGCCGGATTCCCTGCGCGCGCGGGCCGTCGTCGCCGCGCTCTACGAGCCCAGGCCGGACCCCGCCGGCGTCCTGCGTCCCGACCGATACGTCCGGCTGCACCTGCCCGATCTCGCCGCTCTGCTCGGCGCCCCGGACCGGGTGGACCGTTTCGGCGTGGCGCTCGTGCCGGGGACCGATCCCGCGCGGGCGGCGGAGGCGCTCAACCATGCGGCCTTCGGTTTCCGCGCGTTCCCCTCCGCGGCGATCGCCGCGGAGTCGTCGCAGACCTTCCTGGTCGTGAGCCGGTTCCACCGGGCCATCGGCGTCATCACGGTCGTGGCCGGCGCCGTCTTTCTCCTCTGCATCATGCTCCTCAAAGTGGAGGAGCGGCGGCTGGACGCGGCGGTGATGCGGTTCGTGGGCGTGCGCCGGCGCACCATCTTCGCCGCCCTCCTGCTGGAGGCCTGTCTGGTGGCGACGATCGGATCGGTGCTCGGGGCCGGGCTCGCCGTCGTGGCGGGCGCCGCGACCAACGCGTACTACCAGCACCTCTTCCAGACGCGTTTGGTCTTCTCCCTGGTGACGCCCGGGATCGTCGGGTTCAGCGTGGCGCTGTCCCTCGCGCTGGGGCTGGGTGCGGGCGCGCTGGCGGCCTGGCGCCTGGTTCGCACCTCCCCGATGACGCTCTGGGGCCGTGCCTGATGGCGCTCGTCTGGGCTCTGCGCAACCTCGGACGCCGTCCCCTCCGCACCGCGCTCGCGCTCGCCGGCATCGCGGTGGCGTCCGCCATGCTGCTCGACATGGTCATGCTGAGCGGCGGGATCGAGCGCTCCTTCGAGCGGCTCCTCCTGGGCCGGGGCTTTCAGGTCCGGGTGAGTCCGAAGGGCGCGCTCCCCTTCGATGCCGAGGCCTCCATCGCGGACGCCGGGCAGGTCGTGGCCCGGCTCCGGGCCGACCCCGATATCGCCGCGGCGGGGCCGGTGCTGGGCGGCGCCCTCTACGCGCGGACGGCGGATTCGCTGGCCACCCTGTTCGGCTACGGCATCGACCCCGCCGCCCAGTCGCTCTACCAGCTCCTGAGCGGCCGGGACCTCGCTCCCGGCGACACGCTGGGCATCCTGCTCAGCGCCCCGGCCGCCGCGCGCCTCGGCGCCGCGCCGGGCGACACGCTACGGATCGTGGGGGGGCTCGATCCCGGCATCGCCACCGCCGCGGTCGAGCGCCGGCTCGTCGTGCGCGGGATGGTGCGCTGGTTGTATGACTATCGAGGCCAGCCTTCGGTGGGGCTCCTGCTGCCCGTGATGCAGCGGTTGGTGCACGCGCCGGATCGCGTCTCCCTCGTGGCGGTCAAGGTGCGCGAGGATGCGGCGGTGCCCGGGGTCGTCGCCCGTCTCCGCACTACGGAGCCCAGGCTCGAGGTGAACAGCGTGGCCCAGCTGGTGGTCCACTTCCGCGAGCGGCTGGTCTACTTCCGCCAGCTCTCCTACATCCTGGGAACGGTGAGCCTGATCGTCACCGTGCTGCTGGTTGCGACCCTGCTCACGATCACCGTGAGCGAACGGCTGGGCGAGATCGCGACCCTGCGGGCGGTCGGCGTGCGGCGCGCGCGGATCGTCCGGCAGGTGCTGGCGGAGGGCCTGGCGCTCACGTCCACCGGCACGGTGATCGGCATCGGCCTTGGGATCGCCACCGCGCGTCGGCTCGACGCGATCCTGACCAGCTTCCCAGGCCTCCCGGCGGCCCTCTCGTTCTTCGTTCCCGAGCCGCGGTCGCTCGCGCTCGCGGGAGCGATCCTGCTGGTTGCCGGCTCGGTGGCCGGACTCTATCCCGCCTGGCTCGCGGCCCGCGCGCCGATCGCGGCCACGTTGCGCGCGGAGGCGACGTGAGCCTGCTCGTGGCCCGCGATCTCCGGAAGGACTATCCGATGGCCGGCGAGCAGGTGCACGCGGTCAAGGGTGTGAGCCTCGCGATCGAGTCGGGGGAATACGTCGCGATCGCGGGGCCCTCGGGCTGCGGCAAGTCGACCCTGCTGCACCTGCTCGGCGGCATCGATGCGCCGTCGGAAGGATGGGTCGAGCTGGAGGGAGTTCGTCTCGGAGCGCTCGCGGACCGCGCGCTCACGCGGCTCCGGCTCACCCGGATTGGCTTCGTGTTCCAGCGGTTTCACCTGCTTCCGGTGCTGACGGCCCGGGAGAACGTCGAGCTCCCCATGGCGGAGGCCGGCGTTCCCGCGCGGGAGCGGCGGGCGCGGGCGCTCGAGCTGCTGGGGTATGTGGGCCTCGGGCATCGGGCCGGCCACCGTGCGACCCAGCTCTCCGGCGGGGAGATGCAGCGGGTGGCGATTGCGCGTGCGCTGGCCAACCGCCCCGCGCTGCTGCTGGCCGACGAGCCGACGGGAGAGCTGGACGCGGCGACGGGGCACGACGTGCTGGAGCTGTTCCGCCGGCTTAACGCGGATGGAGCCACGCTGGTCGTCGTGACTCACGACGAGCAGCTGGCGGCGGAGGCAGGGAGGGTAGTGCGGATGCTGGATGGCCGGGTGGTGGCGCCGCGATGATGTCCGTCCTCGCCTTCCGGCATCTCCTGGTGCGGAAGCGCCGGTCCGCCTTCCTCCTCCTTGGCTTCGGCCTGGGCGTCGGGGTGATGATCGTGCTCCTCTCCGTGGGCGAAGCGATGCTGGACCAGTCGCGCGACGTGGCCCTCGTGGGTGGCGGCGAGGTCACCGTGCTCCCCGAGGGCATCGACGTCGAGGCGATGCGGACCGGCGGCGTGAGCGGCATGTTCTTCGGGATCGACCGCGCCCGCTTCGTCACCCGCCAGCTGTTGGGCGGCCCCCGGGAGGCCGGAGTCGTGCGGAGCGTTGCGCCGGCGATCGAGGGCAAGCTCCTCTATCTGCGGAAGGACTCGGGCGGAACGGGTGTCCCCGTGGCCGTGCGGGCCGGCGGCGAGATCCCGAGCCGCGCGGCGGCCGTGGGCGCGGGCCTCGACGTGCGCGAAGGCGCCTGGGCGGATGACGCCGCGGACTCCGCCTGGATCGCGCCCAGGCCCGAGCACCTCTACGACGAGCTGGACCGGTTCCACCTCCCCCCGAAGCCCGATTCCACCTGGGGCGAATGGCAGTACTTCAACGTCGTCGCCGCGCCGGACGAGTGGTGGTACGTGACGCTGCTCGTGGGCGGCGAGGTGCCCGGCGGGCGCTGGGGCGGGCAGGTCCTCGTCACCCGGCGTACCCCCGGCGGACGCTACGACCGCTTTACGGCGGGCGTGCCCGCGGCGGCGGTCCGGTTCGACACGTCGGGCGCCAGCCTCGACGTGGGGGCGAGCAGCGTGCACCAGCGCGACGGCGTGTACCGGGTCTCGGCCCGGGCGCGGGGTGGAGCGGGTGAGGCGCGGGTGGACCTCGAGATCCGCCCGCGGCCGCACCGCTATTTCCCGGCCGTCGAGCTCGGAGCCGGCGATTTCCTCTCCGGCTACGTCGTCCCGGGCCTGGTGGCGGATGCGAGCGGCACGCTCTGTGTCGCCGGTCGCTGCCGCCGGATCGAGGCCGCGCCCGCGTATCACGACCACAACTGGGGAATCTGGCGCGACGTCACCTGGGAGTGGGGCGCGGCCCGCGGGGCCTCGGTGGCGTTGTTGTACGGGGGCGTACATGCCCCGGGAAGCGTCGCCACGCCCTTCTTCCTTGCCGTGGTGGACTCGCTCGGTTTCCGGCAGGTGCTCCGGTTCCGCCGGATTCGCTACGACGGGGCCCGGCCCGCGGCCGGCGCGGCGGGAGCCGCGGCGCCTGCCCGCTTCCGGCTGGACGCGGCCCGCGGGGCGGATACCGTGCACCTGGCGGTCGTGATCGCCGACGCCCTCGCGACCCGGATGCGGGCGGAAGGCCTGGACCGGCACTTTCTCCAGATGCGGGGGCGCTTCACGGTCCAAGGAAGGATCGGGGGCGCCGAGCTGGCCGACTCCGGGACGGGGTTCTTCGAGACCTACGTGACCGATTCAGCGAGTATCTTCAATAGATGACGACGCTTGCAGAGACCTCGGAGGCCACGCGCACGCTCGGCCGGAGCCTGCTGGACACGTTCGGGACCGGCTGGAGCCGGGGGGATGTCGGGCTGCTCATGTCGGTCTTCTCGCCCGGCGCGGTGTTCCTCGAAACTCCCTTCTCGTCACCGGTTAACGGGGGCGATGCGATCCGGTCGTACTGGAGCGACGTGCCTTACCATCAGTCCGAGATCACCTTCACCGCCGGCGAGGTATTCAGCGTCGGTCCCTGGTTCTCGGCCGAATTCAAGTGCACTTATCGGCGGCGGCGGACCGGGGAATGGGTCGAAGCAAGGGGGGCGGTCTTCTGTGAGACCGACGCCGGCAAGATCAGCGAGATGCGCATGTATTGGCATCGGTGGAACGGGGGACGGGAGACCAGCAAGCCCTGACCCGAGCCGGCCGGGGAACCGCGCGGCCTCGCCGCTTGTACCACAGACAGGACGTCGCTCCGGTCCGGGCCCGGCTAAGTAGTGATGGCGCCTGCCTGTTGCGCATTGGCACGACGCTCGCTTTGGTGGGCCTTGACCGTTCCCAGTCGTCGAGCATCATAGAGTCGTAAGGTTGTTCGGGAGGCCCCCATGTTGTCCGCGCTCCTACTGTCCGCTGTCGTCCTCGGCCCGCCGGCCGGCATTCCGGCCCGGGCGGTTGCCTCGCAGGACGATCCCGCGATCCGCCTCTGGCTCAGCGATGACGGCCGCTATCAGCGGGGCGACCAGGCCAAGGTGCAGGTCAAGACCCGCGACGACGGGTATCTCCTCGTCCTCAACGTCGATCCCGACGGTCGGCTCAGAGTTCTGTTCCCGCTGGACCCGGGTGACGACAATTTCATCCGCGGTGGCAAGAAGTACGAGATCGTGGGCCGCGGCGGCCGCAAGGGGTTCGATGTCTCCAATCGATCGGGCGAGGGCACGGTCTACGCGGCTGTGTCGCGCGCGCCGTTCCGCTTCGCCGGGTACGTCACGAACGACCACTGGGACCTGGGCGCCCTGGACGACGTGCGCATCTCGGACAAGCCAGAAGGCGACCTCAACCAGTTCGTGCAGCAGCTGGCCGCCACCGATTTCGACTACGACGTGCTGGCCTACAACGTGTACGAGCGGGTGGTGTACGGCGGGCCCAGCGCGATGGTCTACGACGACTACGCGTACGGCTACGACTTCGGCTACCCCTACGACTACTACCCCTGGGGTTACGGCAGGACCAGCCTCTTCATCGGGCTGAGCTTCGGTCATCCCCATCGGTTCTACAGCCCGTTCTTCTACTCGCCGTACTATTACCCGGCGTACTACTACCCGTACTACTACCCCAGCTACTACTACCCGTACTACCCGGGGTTTCACCACCCGCGGCCGTACTACCCGTACTCGTACGCCTACTATCCCGGCCGGCCTTACTACGGCGGGTACTTCGCGACGCCGTGGCGCCAGCGGACTAACGATCCGCTCGCGGCGGGCGGGTTCCAGTGGTGGCGGGGGCGTCAGGCCACGTTCGGGACGTCGGCCACCCTGGCCAGCTACCGCAGCGGGTTCGGGCGGATGCCTTTCACGCCGGGGCGAGCCCCGACCGCCACGCCTGTACGCGGCACCGTGGCCACGACTGATGCCGGCACGACCCGGCGCCGGTCACTCGACATGACGCCGAGCCGGATCGAACCGACGGGATCGCGCGGCGTCGCCCAGCCGGCGGAACGGGTGAGGAGCCCGGTGGCAAGGCGGGCGGTGGAGCACAACGAGACCTGGGCCGGGCGGTTGCCGGAGCGGGTGGGGCCGCGCGGCAGCGACGCCTCCGCACCTGCGGCGCGGCCGCGGGACGGGGGCCGCGCTCCGGCTCCGGAAGCGCGTCCGTCGCGCCCGTCCGGCGTCGTTACACGGAGCCGGGATGAAGTCGCCCCGGTCCGGGACCGGAGCGGATACGAGGGGCAGCGCGTGATCCAGGCGCGGCCGGAGGCGCGTCGCGCAGAGGATTCCCGGCCGGCTTCCCGTCCCAACATCGAGTCCCGCCCGGTTGACCGGCCGGGCCCTGTCCGGATGGAGCGCAGCGAGCCGGCCCCGAGGATGGAGCGCAGCGAGCCGGCCCCAAGGATGGAGCGCAGTGAGCCGGCCCCGAGGATGGAGCGCAGCCAGCCCGCGCCCCGGGTGGAACGAAGCGGGGGTGGGGGTGGTGGCGGCGCCCGGGTGGAGCGCGGCGGCGGCGGGAGACACCAGTAAGAAGTGAGCAGTAGGAAGGGAGAAGGGGGCCCCGATGCGCACCGGAGCCCCCTTCTCCCTTCTCCCTTCTCCCTTCTCACTTCTCACTGCTCACGTTCACCACACTTCCGCCCTCACGCTGTCCGGCCGCACCATCGGATCGCCCGCCTTGCAGCCGAACGCCTTCCGGAACTCGGGCATGTTCGCCAACGGACCGTTCACCCTGAGATTGTCCGGCGAGTGCACGTCCGCCGTCGCGAGCAGGCGGGTGTATTCCGGACGCTGCTTGCTGCGCCAGACCTGGGCCCAGCCCAGGAAGAACCGCTGGGGGCCGGTGAGGCCGTCGATCGGTGGCGGTTCCTTGCCCTTGAGCGAGCGCATATAGGCCCCGTAGGCGATGGTGAGCCCGCCGAGGTCGGCGATGTTCTCGCCCAGCGTGGCCTGCCCGTTCACGTGGATCGTATCGATCGCCACGTAGCCGTCGAACTGGCGCCGGACCACCTGGGCCCGCCCGGTGAACGCCTCCTCGTCCGCCTTGGACCACCAGCCGCTCAGGGTGCCTCGGGCGTCGTACTGCCGCCCCTCGTCGTCGAAGCCGTGGGTGGTCTCGTGGCCGATCACGGCGCCCATGCCGCCGTAGTTGACCGCGTCGTCCGCCCGGGGATCGAAGAAAGGCGGCTGGAGGATGCCGGCGGGGAAGACGATTTCGTTCAGCTTCGGCTGGTAGTAGGCGTTCACGGTGGGCGGGGACATGAACCACTCGCTCCGGTCCACCGGCTTGCCGATCTTCGCCAGCCGGCGATGCTCCTCGAACCCCTCGGCCCGGTCCAGGTTGCGCGCGAACGAGCCGGGCTCGATCCGGAGCGCCGAATAGTCCCGCCACTTGTCGGGATAGCCGATCTTCTTCCTGACGGCGTCGAGCTTGGCATATGCCTTCGCCTTGGTCGCGTCCGTCATCCAGGTGAGCCGCGCGAGCCTGTGCCGGAACTCCGCCTGGATGTTGCTCACCATCTCGAGCGCGTGGGCCTTGGCCTCCGGCGTGAAGTACTTCCTCACGTACGCCTGGCCAAGAATCTCGCCCATGCTCCCGTCGGTCAACAGGAGGCACCGCTTCCAGCGCGGCCGCATTTCGTGGACGCCGCGGAGCACGGTGAAGCGGAAGCGGAAGTTCTCCGTCACGAACGGCGAGCTCAGCGTGAACGCCCGCGCCGTGAGCAGCTGCCAGCGGAGGTAGCTCTTCCAGTCCGCCAGCGGCGCGTGGGCCATCAGGGAATCGAAGGCCGCGATGAACTTCGGCTGGGCCACGTTGATCTCGGCGGGCTTCCCGAGGCCGGTCCGGCGGAAGAAGCCGTCCCAGTCGAACGCCGGCGTCATGGCGGGGAGATCGGCGGCGCGGGTCAGGTGATACACTGCGTTCGGGTCGCGCTGCTCGGCCAGCGTCATGGAGGCGCCGGCCAGCGCGCTCTCGAGCGAGAGTACGGCCGCGGCGCCGCGCGCGGCGGCGGCCGAGTCGTCACCCAGGAGGCGGAACATGCGGGCGATGTGGTCCTGGTACGCGGCCAGGAGCGCGAGGGACGCCGAGTCGGTCTTGGTGTAATAGTCTCGGTCGGGGAGGCCGAGGCCGCCCTGGTAGGCCTCGGCGATGACGCGGGCGCTGTTCTTTGCGTCCTGGGTCGAGCGGAAGTTGAACCCTGCCTTCACGCCGATGTTGTCCAGGTCCGCGATCGCGGCCTGGAGCGAGCGGCGGTCGTGGACCGCGGCGATCATCCGGAAGCTCGCCGCCAGCGGCTGGGCGCCTTCCCGCTCCGCCAGGGTCGAGTCCATGCAGCTCGCGTAGAACGTGCCCAGCTTCGTCAGGTTCGGATCGCTCGTCGTCTTGGCGTCGGCTGCGGCCTCGGTCAGCACGCCGCGGAGCGCGTCGAAGTTGCTCTCCTGGAGCTCGTAGAACGTCCCCCACGCGGGGAGATCGCCGGGGATCTGCGCGCGCCCGACCCATCCGCCGTTGGCGAAGGTGTAAAAGTCGGTGCAGGCGGCGCAGGTGGTATCGAGATTGGCGGGATCGAGGGGCTTGGACTGTTGCTGGGATTCGAGAGCGGCCGGGACGGTGCCCAGCATCGGGATGAGACCCAGGATCAGGAGACGGACTCGGCGGATCATGCGATCTCCGTTGCGGGTGGCCGCCGGGCTTACGCGTTTCGTTGGCGCCGGGCGTAGTCCAGACCCCACGCCAGGAGCTCGGGGCTCGTCAGCCCCACGCGGATCGCCTGCCGGACCGCGTCCTCCTCTCCCATTGCCTGGTCGAGCACGAGGTAGGGGATGAGCGCGGCGCCGACCCGGTTGCCGCTGGCACAGTGGAAGAGAGTCGCCCGTCCCCGAGCCATACGGAGAGCGTCGAGAATCCGTTCCAGGGTCGCGTCGCTCAGGCTGGCGGCGCCGACCGGAATGACCAGGTACTCGAGCCCAAGGCGTTGGTTGACAGCCACTTCGTCCAGCGGCCGAGGCTCCCGGGGCGCCCGGATATCGAGCACGACCTCGCCGCCTGCCGCCCGGAAGGCCTCGAGCTGGGCCTCGGTCGGCTGGCCCCCGGTCACCAGGCCCGGGAGAGGCTCGCAGGCGTTGGGGATGCCGGAGAGGGCGTCGAAAGGAGTGGAAGGCATGCGGGGGAACGGAGTAAGGCGCCGCTTACCGGCCGTCGCCATTGTGGGGCCGGTAGACGATGACCTTTGCCCGCTCGAGGGTTATCAATCCCCCTCCGATCATGTCGTCCAGCTCCGGCAGGATCGACTCGATCTTCTCCTCGGTGTCCACGCACTCTACGATGATCGGCAAGTCGAGCGAGAGACGCAGCACCTTCTCGGTGTGGAGCCGGGCGGTGGCCCCGAAGCCCGAGATCCCCCGGAGCACGGTGGCCCCGGCGAAGTGCCGCTCGCGGAGCAGCTGCACGATCGCCTCGTAGAGCGGGCGCCCGTGGTACTTGTCCCGCTCGCCGATATGGATGCGCATCAGGGTGCGCTCGCCGGTCAGTCCGTGCATGCGGGCCCTCCTAGAGCCGGGTCCTGAGCGCGATCAGCTCGCGGGCGGCCATGAAGCCCAGGAACGCGGCGAGCACCGAGCCGAGCAGGCTCACGCCCACGTAGAGCCCGGCTCGCCGCCAGTCCCCGTCCTCGAGCAGGGTGAGTGTCTCGTAGCTGAAAGTCGAGAACGTGGTGTACCCCCCGCAGAACCCGATCCCGAGGAGGGCCCGGATCTCCGGAGTCACGGCCGGCGTCTCGAGCGCGTAACGCAAGATGAACCCGAGGAGCGCCGACCCGGTCACGTTGATGACCAGCGTGCCCATGGGGAACGACGCGGCGAGGGCGCGCTGGATCGCTCCCCCCAGGAGGTAGCGGATCACCCCGCCGACGGCGCTGCCGATGGCGACGTACCAGAGCATGCCCAAAGAAAACCGCACTAGATTTGTTACACCATGCTTCAGCTGGCGGTGGCTCAGCTCCGGCCCCGGAAAGGGGCGTACCAGGAGAACGTCTGCCGGCTCGGGCGGATGTTCCGGGAGGCGGCGGGCTGGCCCGTGCCTCCCGGCCTCATCGTGGCTCCGGAGAGCGCGCTCACCGGCTACTTCCTTGAGGGCGGCGTCCGGGAGCTGGCGCTGCCGGCGGAGCGGCTGTTCGAGGACCTCGCGGGCCAGCACGCCGAGTCGGGTGCGCCGCCGCTCGACGTGGCGATCGGCTTCTACGAGGTCTACGAGAACCGGCTCTACAATTCCGCGCTCTACGCCTCGCTCGGCGGCCCGGACGCGGGCATCCGGCACGTGCACCGCAAGGTCTTCCTCCCGACCTACGGCGTGTTCGACGAGGAGCGCTTCGTCGAGGCCGGCCGGACGGTCGAGGCGTTCGACACCGCCTTCGGGCGAGCGGCGATCCTCATCTGCGAGGACGCCTGGCACTCCATCACCCCCATGCTCGCGGCGCTCGACGGCGCTCGGCTCGTGATCATCCCGAGCGCGAGCCCCGCGCGGGGCATCCACCCGGGCGAGGGGCCGAGCCGGCCGGCTACGGTGCGCCGGTGGGAACACATCGTCCAGGACATCGCGGGCGAGCACGGGGTCTACGTCGCGCTGGCCCAGCTGGTGGGCTTCGAGGGCGGCAAGGCGTTCGCGGGCGGCTCGTTGGTCGCCGGGCCGCGGGGCAATCTGATCGCCGAGGGGCCACTCTTCGAGGAGGCGCTGATTCCGGTGGGGATCGACTTCGAGGAGATCACGCGCGCGCGCGCGGACCTGCCGCTCTTGTCGGACCTGGAGATGCGGCTGCCGCACCTCGTCGGCGGGCTCGTCCCGCAGCTCGAGGGCCCGGCTCAGCCGGGAGTGGAGGCGGCCGCGAGCGCGCCGCCCCGGGCAGGAGGCCGCGCGGCGGGTCTGGCGCTGCAGCGCGAGGCCCGCGCAGCAGGCGCCGCGCCACTCCCCCTGCCGGCCGCGCCGCCCGGCGGGATCGAGGCCCCGCTCGAGATCGACGCCCCGCTCGTCCGCCGCTGGCTGGTGGACTTCATCCGCGACGAGATCGTCCGCCGGCGCGGATTCAAGAAGGTGGTGATCGGGCTCTCCGGCGGCGTGGACAGCTCGCTCGTGGCCTACCTCGCGGTGGAGGCGCTCGGCCGGGAGAACGTGCTGGGTGTCCGGATGCCGTACCGGACCTCGAGCCCGGAGAGCCTGGAGCACGCGCGGCTCGTGATCGACACGCTGGGCATCCCCAGCGTCACGGTGGACATCAGCGCCGCGGTGGACGGGCTCGTGGCCGCGATCGGTGGGGAGACCGACCCGGCCCGCAAGGGGAACATCATGGCGCGAGCGCGGATGATCACGCTGTTCGATCTCTCCGCGGTCCACCAGGCGCTTCCGCTCGGCACCGGCAACAAGACGGAGCGCCTGTTCGGCTACTTCACCTGGCACGCGGACGACTCGCCGCCGGTGAATCCGATCGGCGATCTGTTCAAGACCCAGGTCTGGGCACTGGCGCGGCACATGGGCGTGCCGGACGTGATCGTCGCGAAGCCGGCGAGCGCGGACCTCATCCGCGGCCAGACCGACGAGGGCGACTTCGGCATCTCCTATCCCAAGGCCGATGGAATCCTGCACTGGCTGCTGCTGGGCTACCGTCCGGCGGAGGTGGCTGCTTTCGGGTATACGGCCGCCGAGGTGGAGTTGGTCCGCAAGCGGCTCGAGTCCACCCACTGGAAGCGCCGGCTCCCCACCGTGGCCATGCTCAGCCAGACGGCGATCGGGGAGTTCTACCTGCGGCCGGTGGATTACTGACGGGGTGAGAGGTAAGAGGTAAGAGGGGGCATCGGGAGCCGGCCCCCAGCCCCTCCTGCCTCTTGCCTCTTACCTCTGACCTGCCCGGAGCCCCGCATGTCCCCGGAATCCCGTCCCATGTCCTACTCCCGCGGCGAGATCTCCACGTTCGTCATGCCCCACATGCAGAACGTGCTCGGCGATCTGTTCGGCGGGCAGTTGATGTCGCTGGTGGACCAGGCAGCGGCCGTGGCGGCGATCCGGCACGCGGGCGGCCCGGCCGTCACGGCGAGCATCGACCGGGTGGACTTCCGCGAGCGGATCCCCGTGGGCGCGCTGGTGACCTGCCTGGGAATGGTGGACTACGTGGGCAACTCCTCGATGGACATCACGGTCGAAGTGTACGCCGAGAACCCGAGCAGCGGGGAGAAGCGGCACACCCACACCGCGCACGTGGTGTTCGTCGCTATCGACGACACCGGGAAGCCCAAGCGGGTGCCCCGGCTGGTGCCGGCGACGCCGGAGGAGCGGGCCCGCTTCGAGCGGGCGCGGGAGCACCGGGAAGAGGTGCGGCGGAACCAGGCGCGCCACTCGTGAGCCGGCGGGTCGTCGTCTTGCTGAGCGGGGGAGGCGCCAAGGCGGCGGCGCACGCCGGTGCGCTCCGGGCTCTGGCCGAGGCGGGGCTCGAGCCCGCTCACATCGTGGCCACCTCGATGGGCGCGGTCCTTGGCGCGGCCTTCGCCGCGGGGCTCGGGCCCGAGGACCTGTTGCGCCGGATCGGGGAGGTCGGCGCCAGGGGCATCGTGCGCGCGCCCTGGGCGCCGGTCGGCGGCTTGTGGCTCCGCTCTTTGCTCCGGGGCGGCGCCCTGCGCGATGCGATCGCGGCGCTCGTGCCCGCGCGCTCGTTCGCCGAGCTCAAGGTGCCCCTCGTCGTGACCGCCACCGATCTCGACAGCGGCGCGCTGGTGTGCTTCGGCGCGGGCGGCGAGGACGCGCCGCTCCTCGATGCGCTCTGGGCCTCATGCGCGCTGCCCGTCTTCTACCCGCCCGTGAGCCTGGGCGGGCGGCGGCTGGTGGACGGCGGGCTCCGCGGCGTCGTGCCCCTCGCCGCGGCGAGGGATGTGCCGGCGGACCTGGTCGTGGCGGTGGACGTGGGACCCGGATTCGACGAGGCGGCCGCGCCCGCCACGACCTATCCCCCGCTCGTCGCCGCGCACGACGCCTCGACCGGGGTGCTGATGGCCGCGCTCACTGCCGCCGAGCTGGCGCGCTGGCGGGCGGAGCCGGGACGACCGGAGCTGGTGTACGTGCGGCCCCGGGTGGATCGAGGCGCCACCTTCCGGGTGGAGCGGGCCGCCGAGTACGCGGCCGAGGGTCACCGCGCCACGGCGGCCGCGCTCGCGGCCCGGGAGACGCGGGCGCGGTCTTGACCCCGCCCCCGACTGCCCCAAATTGCGAATCCCCTCCCCGACCTCGGAGCTCCTTTGCGCGCGCGAGACGTCATGGTGTCCGATCCGCACGTTGCCGTCGCCGGCGCCATGGCCAGCGAGGTGGCGATCATGTTCAAGACCCGGAACATATCCGTCGTGCCGGTGGTGGACGACCACCGCACCCGGAGGTTCCTCGGGACGCTGAGCGATCGCGACCTCGTCACCCGCTGTCTCGCCGAGGGCAAGCACCCGTGGCACACGCGGGCGGACTCGCTCATGCGGCCCAACTCGAGCGTGGTCGGGCCCGACCAGGAGCTGGACGGCTTCGAGCTCAGGATGGATCATGACCCGGGCGAGCTGCACCTCAGGCCCACGATCACGGTGCTGGACGAGCACGGCCGCGTGGTCGGATTCATCAGCCATCCCGAGGACGTCCCCGGGTTGAAGATCATCCGGAAGTGATGGCCGGCTTCAAGCTCTTCACGGTGGACGAGGCGAACCGCACCCTGCCGCTGGTGCGCCGCATCGTGCAGGACCTGCTCGAGGAGTACCCGAAGTGGCGCCAGGCGGTCGGGCGCTTCGAGCTGCTCACCGGCGGCGCCCGGGCCGACTGGGGCGAGACCGGGGATCTCCTCTCCGCCCGGGACGAGGTCACCGTCCACGCCGACCGGATCAACCGCTACCTCCAGGAGCTGGAAGCGGTGGGCTGCGTCTTCAAGGGCTTCGACGCCGGCCTGGTGGACTTTCACTCCCTGCGCGAGGACCGCGTGGTGTTCCTCTGCTGGCGGCTGGGCGAAGAGCGGGTCACCCACTGGCACGAGCTGGACGCGGGCTTCGGCGGCCGGCAACCGATCGACTCCACCTTCTCGGGAGCGCACCCGTGAACCATTTCTGGCTGTTCGTCCACCTGCTCGGCTTCACCATGTGGCTCGGCGGCGGGGTCGGCGCGATGTTCGTCGCCATCGCCGCCCGCGCGGAAGACCGCGCCGCGCTCGCCGTGGTGGCGCGCTCGCTGGCGACGATGCACCGCAAGGTCATCGCCCCGGGGGCGGTGCTCGCCGTGGTCTCGGGGCTGGTGCTGACCTTCCAGATGAGCAACATGGCGGCGCCGAGCGCCTGGCTCATGGCCATGCAGGGCGCGGGGCTGATCGGCGCGCTCCTCAACCTGGCCGTGATGCTTCCCACGGCGAGCCGCGCGGCGCGGATCGACCCGACCGGCCCCGACGGGGCCTTCTTCGACGAGCTGCGGAACCGGATGCGGGTGATGGGAATGATCGCGGGGACGCTGGGGCTCATCGCCCTGATCGCGGGGGCGATGGTACGATAGGCGACGGGCTCACCGCCCACGCTTTCCCGTGAGGCACTCCCCCCGCACGGGGCACTCTCCGCATTTCGCCACTCTCGCGGTACAGACCACGGCCCCCAGCTCCATCACCGCCTGGTTGAAGGTCCACGCCGCCGCGCCCCGGCGGGGGACCAGGCGGGCCGCGGTCTCCCAGATGCGCCGGTTTCCGGCCGCGGCCCGACCCGCGCCCGGCGGTCCGCTCCGCGGGTGGAACGCGCGGCGGATGACCCGCGCGACGTTGGTGTCCACCGCCGGCGCCGATCGCTCGTACGCGAAGCTGGCGACCGCCCCCGCCGTGTAGCGCCCCACCCCGGGCAGACGAACCAGCTCCTCCGGTTCCGCCGGGATCACCCCGTCCCGCTCCCTTACCACCTCGCGCGCCAGCCGGTGCAGGTTGGCGGCGCGCCGGTAGTAGCCCAGCCCCTCCCAGCTCTCCCGCACCGCCCGCGGCGGTGCCGCGGCGAGGTCGTGCACCGACGGGAAGCGCTCGAGGAATCGGTGGTAGTACGTCTCCACCCGGGAGACCTGGGTCTGCTGGAGCATGATCTCGGAGACCAGGACCCGGTATGGGTCCCGGGTGCGCCGCCAGGGCAGGTCGCGCCCGTGCCGGCGATACCAGCGCGCGAGCAGTCGGCGGAAGCGCAGGTATCGGTCGGGGGTGGACTTGGGAGCCATGGTGGGTGAAGATAAGGCCATGGCCAGCCGCACTCTCGACATCCCCACCGTCATTGGCGACCGGGTTCTGGACGGCGCGTCGCACGTCGGGCGGCTCGCCTACTTCACGCTCGACATGATCCGCGGGCTGGCCGAGGTGAAGATCTGGTGGCCGCGCGCGCTGGCGGAGGCGTGGAACATCGGAGTGGGAAGCCTGTTCATCGTGCTGCTCATCTCCTCGTTCGCTGGCGCGGTGACCGCGTTCCAGACCGGCTACCAGTTCACCGGCAACATCCCCTACTACGTCGTGGGCACGCTGGTCGTGTCCTCCATCGTGCTCGAGCTGGGGCCCGTGCTGACCGCCCTGATTCTCGCCGGCCGGATCGGCGCCCGCTATGCCGCCGAGCTCGGCACCATGCGCGTCACCGAGCAGATCGACGCGCTCGAGAGCCTCGGCCGCTCGCCGGCGTCGCACCTGGTGGTGCCGCGGGTCGTGGCCGGGCTCGTCATGATCCCGGCGCTCACCATCCTGGCCAACCTGGCCGGCATCCTGGCCGGATGGTGGTCGGTCAAGCTGGTGCTGCCGGTGACCAACGCCGACTTCACCTACGGGGCACAGTCCTACTGGCGGCCGTGGGACGCCTGGTACTCGCTCATCAAGTCGTTCTTCTTCGCCGGCTCGATCACGATCATCGCCTGCTACATGGGCTTCAGCACCCAGCAGGGGGCCGAGGGCGTGGGCAAGTCCACCACCGGCGCCGTGGTCACCAGCTCAGTTCTCATTCTCCTGCTCGACACGATCCTGACCCGCATCCTGCTCAATCAATGATCGAGCTGCGCGGGGTGAAGAAGCGCTTCGGCTCCCAGGTCGTGCTCGACGGCGTGGACTTCGACGTGCAGGAGGGGGAGACCGTCGCGCTGATGGGGCCGTCGGGAACCGGCAAGAGCGTGCTGCTCAAGACCATCATCGGGCTGATCAAGCCGGACGCGGGCACGGTGGTGGTGGACGAGAGGGACGTGTTCCGGCTCAAGCGGAAGGAGCTGGCCGAGCTCCGGTCGCACATCGGGTACGTGTTCCAGAACGGCGCGCTGTTCGACTCGATGGACGTCTCGGAGAACATCCGGCTCGGCATCACCAACACGGACAAGTACAACGACCTCGCCTACGTCGCCGAGCGGGTGCGGCAGTGCCTCGGTCTGGTGAACCTCCAGCCGGAGGTGGCGCTCAAGTACCCGGCGGAGCTGTCGGGCGGGATGCGCAAGCGGGTGGGCATCGCGCGGGCGATCGCGGGCGAGCCCAAGTACCTGCTCTACGACGAGCCGACCTCCGGGCTCGATCCGGTGAACGCGGACATCATCGACGAGCTGGTGCAGCGGCTGGCGCGCGAGCTCCACGTCACCGGTGTGATGGTGACACACGATGTGCGCGGCGCGTTCCGCGTGGCCAACCGGCTGGCGCTGCTCACCGGCGGCAAGATCGTGATGCAGGGGACGCCGCAGGAGTTCCACGCGTCCAAGCACCCGAAGGTCAAGGAGTTCCTGGAGCGCGACTTCGACAACCCCTCATTCGCGGCCTGAGCCCACCATGGAACTGCGCTACGGACGGGAAGCGGTCGTCGGGACCCTCGTGATCATCGCGGTCGCGATCTTCGTCGGCGGCACCATGTGGCTCAGCGGAAGGAGCCTCGGCCGCCGCCACGTGGTGAAGGTGGAGTTCAGGAACGCCGCGGGGTTGAAGCGGGCTTCCCCGGTGACGGTCTCCGGGGTGACGGTGGGGCGGGTGGAAGCCATCGACCTGAAGCGCCCGGACACGGTGATCGTATCGCTCAGCCTCCGCCCGGACATCCAGCCCAGGACGGACGCGTCCGCCCAGATCGCCTCGGTGACGTTCGTGGGCGACTATGTGGTCGAGTTCGACCCCGGGAGGGATTCGCAGCCGCTTCCGCCGGATTCGGTGGTGCGCGGCGGGATGAAGAGCGGATTGGGCGACCGCGCCACCCAGCTCGGCAACCGCGCCGACAGCCTGATGATCGGCCTCCAGCAGTTCGCCAACAAGGAGACGGCCGAGGACCTGCGCGCATCGCTCAAGGCCTTCGAGGGGACGATGACGGAGTTCCAGAAGACGCTCCGGGGCTTCAGCGATCCCAAGACCGGGGCCGGGCCGGAGATCACCCGGACGATGCAGTCGCTGCAGCAGGTCGCCGCGCGGCTCGACACCACGCTGGCCAATCCCGCCGTGGCCGGGATCCTGCGCAACACCGATACGCTCACCCGCGACCTCGCCGGCATGACCCGCCAGTTCACCAGCATGAGCGCGCGGCTCGACACGCTCCTGAGCGGGGTGAACCAGGGCCGGGGCACGATCGGCAAGTTCGCGACCGACAGCACGCTGTACTACGAGCTGCGGGACCTCTCCGCCCGGATGAAGGGGCTGGTGGCCGAACTCGAGAAGAATCCGGGGAAGCTGGGGATCACGGTGAAGGTGTTCTAGGTTCCCGGCTCGCCGCCGCCATGCCCACCTTCGATCCCCGCCGCCGCCTCTCCGCCCGCTTCGACCAGGCGTTCGCCTACGCCAGCCTGCTGCACGCTTCGCAGACCAGGAAGGGGAGCCGCACGCCGTACATCGCCCACCTGATGGGCGTCGCGGCGCTGGTGCTGGAGGACGGCGGCAGCGAGGACGAGGCGATCGCGGGGCTGCTGCACGACTCGGTGGAGGACCATCCGCGCGAGGGGCACACCGAGGAAGAGATCCGGCTCCTCTTCGGCGAGCGGGTGCTCCGGATCGTGCTCGGCTGCACCGACGCGTTCGAGCACCCCAAGCCGCCCTGGAAGAAACGGAAGCTCGACTACCTGAAGCACCTCTCCGCCGCCCCGGCCGACGTGCGCCGGGTGTCCGCCGCCGACAAGCTGCACAACGCCCGCGCCGTGCTGCACGACTACCGCCACCAGGGCGAGCGCCTCTGGCGCCGGTTCAACGCGGGGAAGAAGGACCAGCTCTGGTACTACCGGAGCCTGGTGGAGGTGCTGAAGAAGAACCGCCGGCGCCCGGGGCCGCTGGTCCGGGAGCTGGAGCGGGTGGTGTTCGAGCTGGAGCAGGCGGTAGAGGGGCGGTAATGCTCTCCATCACCCTGCTCGGCACCGGCGCCGCCTGCCCCAGCGTCGAGCGGAACGTGGCCGCGCTCGCCGTCGCGCGCGAGGGCGAGACGCTGCTCTTCGACTGCGGCGAAGGGACCCAGCGCCAGATGATGCGCTACGGGGTGAGCTTCGCGTTCCGGGAGATCTTCTTCACCCACTACCACGCGGACCACATGCTCGGCGTCACCGGGCTGATGCGGACGATGGGGCTCCAGGACCGGACCCTGCCGGTGACGCTCTACGGCCCGCGCGGCGCGGACCGGATCCTCGGCGCCGCGATCGGCCTCGGCATCGAGCGGAACCGGTTCCCGATCGAGATCAGGGAGATCGCCCCCGGCGACCGGATCGCGCGGGAGGAATACGACATCGTCGTATTCCCCACCGACCACCGCGCGGACACCGTGGGCTACGCGTTGGCGGAGCACACCCGGCTCGGCCGGTTCAACCCGGAGCTGGCCCGGGAGCTGGGGGTGCCGGAGGGGCCACTCTGGGGGAAGCTCCACAAGGGCGAGACGGTGGAGCTGCCCGACGGCCGCCGGGTGGGGCCGGCGGACCTGGTGGGCCAGCCGCGCCGGGGCCGGACCGTCGTCTACACGGGCGACACCCGCCCGTCGCCCAGCGTGGTGGAGGCCGCGCGTGGCGCGGATCTCCTGATCCACGACGCCACTTTCGGCGAGGAGGAGCGGGCGCGAGCCGTGGAGACCGGCCACTCGACCGCGGCGCAGGCGGCGGAAGTGGCGCGCGAGGCGGGCGCCCGCCGGCTCGTGCTTACGCACATCAGCCCGCGCTACACCCGCGACGCGCCGGAGCTGCTGGCGGAGGCGAAGGCGGTGTTCCCCGAGAGCGTGGTGGCGCGGGACGGATTCATGATCGACGTGCCGTTCGCGGACTA
>DASWAI010000182.1:0-17039 GCA_036391215.1 Gemmatimonadales bacterium | reverse complement strand
GTCGGGGGCGTCGACGGCCTTGAGCTCGGTAAGCTGGTCCCGCAGCGCCGCGGCCAGCTCGAACTCGAGGTTCGCCGCCGCTTCCTTCATCCGGCGCTCCATCGCCGCGATCGCCTGCGCCCGCTTCGCGGGATCGTGCAGGTCGGCCTCCCGCTTCGCCTCCGCCCGGGTCGGCGGCTTCTCGGACCGCGCGTCGGCGACGTAGGTGGCGAGCTTCACCTCCTCCATCGACTTCACGATCGAGCGCGGCGTGATGCCGTGAGCCGCGTTGAACTCCCGCTGGATGCGCCGGCGGCGGTCCATCTCGTCGAGCGCGCGCCGCATGGAGCCGGTGATGCGGTCGGCGTAGAGGATGGCCCGCCCGTTCAGGTTCCGGGCCGCCCGGCCGATCGTCTGCACCAGGGAGCGGTCGGAGCGGAGGAAGCCCTCCTGGTCGGCGTCGAGAATCGCGACCAGGGACACCTCCGGCAGGTCGAGCCCCTCGCGGAGCAGGTTGATCCCGACCAGGACATCGAAATCGCCGAGCCGGAGCCCGCGGAGGATCTCCATCCGCTCGATCGCGTCGATGTCGGAGTGGAGGTACCGCACCCGCACGCCGGCCTGCTGGAGGTAATCGGTGAGGTCTTCCGACATCCGCTTGGTGAGGGTGGTGACGAGCACGCGCTCGCGCAGCCCGACCCGATCGCGGATCTCGCCCAGCAGGTCGTCCACCTGGCCCTTGACCGGCCGCACCTCCACCTCGGGGTCCACCAAGCCCGTCGGCCGGATGATCTGCTCGACGACCGCGCCGCCGGACAGCCCGAGCTCCAGCTCGCCCGGCGTCGCGGAGACGTTGATCATCTGCGGCACCAGCGCCATGAACTCGTCGAACTGGAGCGGCCGGTTGTCGAGCGCCGACGGCAGCCGGAAGCCGTACTCGACCAGGGTCAGCTTGCGGGCGCGGTCGCCGTTGTACATGCCGCCCAACTGCGGGAGCGTCACGTGCGACTCGTCCGCCACCACCAGGAACTCGGACGGGAAGTAGTCCAGGAGGCACGCGGGGCGCTCCCCTTCTCCGCGGCCGGACAGGGGTCGCGAGTAGTTCTCGATTCCGGCGCAGGTGCCGACCTCCAGCATCATCTCGATATCGAAGTTGGTGCGCGACTCGAGTCGCTGCGCCTCCAGCAGCTTGCCGGCCGACCGGAGCAGGTGCACCCGCTCGGCCAGCTCCGCGCGGATGAGCTTGACCGCGCGCTCGATGGTCGGCCGCTGGGTGACGAAGTGCTTGGCCGGGTAGATGGCCATCTGCTCCAGGCGCGCGATCGTCTGGCCGGTGAGCGGGTTGATCTTGCTGATCCGCTCGACTTCGTCCCCCCAGAGCTCCACCCGCACGGCCTGCTCGGCGTAGGCCGGGAAGATCTCGATCGAGTCGCCGCGGACGCGGAACGTGCCGGGCTCGAAGGCCGCGTCGTTGCGGCCGTACTGGATCCGCACCAGCTCGGACAGGATCGAGTCGCGCCCGCGCCGCTCGCCCTGGCGCACGGTGACCATGAGCCGGCGGTACTCGACCGGATCGCCCAGGCCGTAGATGGCGCTCACCGTGGCCACGATCACGACGTCCTCGCGCTCCATCAGGCTCGACGTCGCCCTCAGCCGGAGCATCTCGATGTCCTGGTTGATCGATGCATCCTTCTCGATGTACACGTCGGTGGCGGGGACGTACGCCTCGGGCTGGTAGTAGTCGTAGTAGGAGACGAAGTACTCGACCGCATTGCCCGGGAGGAACTGGCGGAGCTCGCCGTAGAGCTGGGCCGCGAGAGTCTTGTTGTGGGAGAGGACGAGCGTGGGCTTGCCGTAGTCGGCGATGACGTTGGCGAGCGTCATCGTCTTCCCCGAGCCGGTGACGCCGAGCAGCGTCTGGTACCGGTCGCCCCGGCGCAGGCCGGCGGCGAGCTCGGCGATGGCCCTGGGTTGGTCCCCGGCGGGGGCGAACGGAGCGACGACTTCGAAGCGCGGGCTCATGCCCGAATATAGCGGCGGGCGGGGAACGGCCCGCGGCAGGGCTCAGGCCAAGCCGCCCAGGGCGAGGAGCCGCTTCCACTGCGCGGCCGGCACCGGCACGACCGACAGCCGGCCCATGCGGACCAGGGCGAGGTCGGCGAAGGCGGGGTCGGCCTTCACCGCGGCGAGCGGCACCGGGTTGGGCAGGGGGCGGCCGGCCTCGACGTCCACCACGACCAGCCTGGGGTCCCCCGCCTTGGGATCGGGATACGCCGCCCGCGCCACCCGGGCGAGCCCGACCGCGGCCTTCTCGTCGCCGGTGTGATAGATCAGCACGGCGTCGCCCACCGCCATCTCCCGCAGGTGCCTGAGCGCGAGCGGATTGGTGACGCCGTCCCAGACGGCGCGGCCCTCGCGCTGCAGGCGCGAGAACGAATATGCGGACGGCTCCGTCTTGAGGATCCAGTGGCCCGCCATGGGATCAGCTCCCGGCCGTCGTCTCGCGCCGCTCGACGGTGGAGACGCCCTTCACGCGGCGCACGGCCTTCAGGACCTTGGCGAGATGGGGAAGGTTGTCCACTTCCACGAAGATGGTTCCGAACACCGAGCCGTCCTTCGTGTGCAGGTCGGCCCCCTTGATGTTGGTGCCGGTCTGGCTGATCGCCTCCATGATGTCGGCGTAGAGCCCCCGGCGATCGTCCGCGTTCACGGCGAGGCGGACCCGGAACGCCTCACCCTCCACCTCCTGCCAGTCGATCTCGACCCGCCGCTCGTCGGCCGACAGCGTGAGCAGGTTGGGGCAGTCGGCCCGGTGGATCGAGATGCCCCGGCCCTGGGTCACGTAGCCGACCACCTGGTCGCCGGGCACGGGCTGGCAACACTGCGCGTAGCGCACCATCAGCCCGTCCACGCCCTGGATCTTGATGCCCCGGCCGAGCCGGATGCGGTCGATCACCCGGCCGAAGACGGTGGGCCGGGGCTCCTGCAGCGCGTCGGGCGGCAGCTCGGGGAAGAGCGCGCGGATCACTTGCCCCAGCGCCACGTCGCCGCGGCCCACGGCGATCTCGAGGCCGCGGCCGTCGGCCAGGGACAGCGCGGCGGCCGCGCGCTCGAGCCGCGGCTCGTCCGGCGTCTCCAGCCGGCGGCGCCGGACCTCGCGGGCGATGATCTCCTTGCCCAGCACGCGGCTGACGGTCTCTTCCTCGTGCTTGATCCACTGCTTGATCTTGTGCCGCGCCCGCGCGGTGCGGACGTGGTTGAGCCAGTCCCGGCTCGGCTTGGCGGCGGGACCGGTGAGGACCTCGACCGTGTCGCCGTTCTTGAGCTCGCGGTGGAGCGGCGCGATGCGGCCGTTGACGCGGGCGCCCTGGGTGCGCAGGCCCACGTCGGTGTGCACATGGAACGCGAAGTCGATCGGGGTCGAGCCCTTTGGCAGCCGCTTCACGTCGCCCTTGGGCGTGAAAATGAAGATCTCGTCCTGGTAGAGATCGATCTTCAGAAACTCGAGGAACTCTTCGGGACTATGGGTGTCCTGCTGCAGCTCGAGGAGCTGGCGGAACCAGCCGAGGTGCTGATCCAGCTCGTCGCGGGTGCCGTCCTTCTTGTAGACCCAGTGCGCCGCGATGCCGTACTCGGCCGTCCGGTGCATCTCCTGGGTGCGGATCTGGACCTCGAAGAGCTGGCCGCCGGGCCCGAAGATCGTAGTGTGGAGCGACTGGTAGGCGTTCGACTTCGGGCTCGCGATGTAGTCCTTGATCCGCTCCTGGATCGGGGTCCAGTTGTGGTGGATGATGCCAAGGACGTGGTAGCACTCGGGCACGCTGCGCACCGTCACGCGGACGGCCATCAGGTCGTAGATTTCGTCGAAGTTCTTGCCCCGCTTCTTCATCTTCTGGTAGATGGACCAGAGATGCTTGGGGCGCCCGGTGACCTCGAACCAGTCGATGCCTGCGCGGCGGAGCTCGAACTCGAGCGGCGTCTTGAGCTTGAGGATCATCTGCTCGCGCACGGCGCGCTTGGCCGCGATCTGGGAGGCCAGGTCGCGGTACTCCTCGGGCTCGAGGAACTTGAACGCGAGGTCCTCCAGCTCGGCCTTGACGCCGGCCATGCCGAAGCGGTGGGCCAGCGGCGCGTAGATCTCCCGGGTCTCGAGCGCGATCCGCTCCCGCCGCTCGGGCGGCAGGTGCTCGAGCGTCCGCATGTTGTGCAGCCGGTCGGCCAGCTTGATGATGATGACCCGCGCGTCGCGGGCGATCGAGAGCAGGAGCTTCCGGTAATTCTCCACCTGCTCTTCGGCCGTGGACCGGAAGCTCAGGTGCGAGATCTTGGTGAGCCCGTCCACGATGCCCGCGATCTCGGGGCCGAACTCGCGGGCGATGTCCTCGGTCCGGACGTCGGAGTCCTCCACCACGTCGTGCAGGAGCGCGGCCGCGATCGAGGTCGTGTCCAGCAGCTGCTCGGCCAGGATGAGCGCGACGGCGATCGAGTGCGAAACGAAGTCCTCGCCCGACATGCGCTTCTGGCCGCGGTGCGCGGACGAGCTGTAGCGAAGCGCCCGGTCGAGCAGCTCGAGATCGAGCCGGTCGGCGTGGCGCTCGATCACCGCCCGGAACTCGGGGGTGGCGTCGGCGAACAGCGGGGGGCTGACCGTCACCGGCGGCCCCGGGGCGTAGTGCACATCACAAACGTAGAATGGCGGTTACGCCCCGCCGGGTCAACTACTGGACGACTTGCCCGAAGCCAAGTGCCCTGCGGACAGCGGGTTGCAGCACGGCTGCCCGCCGGTGCCGGCTCTCTTCTGCTATAACAGGCCCTCCGTCGCGAAACTCACGAACCGGTCGCCGGCCAGGATCACGTGGTCGTAGACCGGGAGATCCAGCAGCTGGCCCGCGGCCACCAGCTGCCGGGTGACCGCGCGATCTTCCGCGGACGGCGTGGGATCGCCGCTCGGATGGTTGTGGACGACGATGATGCCGGCCGCCGCCTCCGCGATTGCCGGCCGGAAGACCTCCCGGGGATGAACGAGCGAGCTGTTGAGGAGGCCGCGCGTCACCAGCACGTCCCGCAGGACCTGGCTCTGGCTGTCGAGCGCGAGCAGGTGGAACTCCTCGACCGTGAGGTCCCGAAGCCTGGGCTGGAAGAGGCGAACCACATCCTCCGGCTCGCGAATGCGGGGCAGCGCGGCCCGTCCTTCGCGCGCGAGCCGCGCGGCAAGCTCGAACGAGGCCAGAAGCCGGGCGGCCTTGCTCGGCCCCACCCCGGCGAGCCGCACCAGCTCCGCCGGTGGGCGGGCGGCGAGCCGCCGGAGCGAGCCCTCGCCCGGCTCGAGGATCCGGCAGGCGACGTCCATGACGCTCAGGCCGCCGCCACCCGTCCCCAGAACCACCGCGAGCAGCTCGGCGGTGGTGAGCGCCCCGGCGCCGAGCGTCCACAGGCGCTCCCGGGGGCGGTCCGAGGCCGGCAGGCTGGCGAGAGGCGCTGACACCGTTCCAAGCTCGCCCGCGCTGGACCGCCGTGCTGGACCGGGATTGCGCAACCGGGGTTCCGCCAGCGCAGGCGGGCCGGCCACCCCCGTCAGCGGCCGACCAGCAGCACCTCGCGCGAGGTGCAGCGCGGGGGGGACTGCCCGGCCTGCATGCTCACGGCGATCAGGTAGCGGCCGGGCTCGAGCCGGGCGAGGTCGAGCGTCACCGAGCGAGCCACCACGGGCCGCTCAGCCGGCGCCTCCCGCCACTGCACGGCAATCGCCGCCTTCTCCGGCGGGATGCAGTCCGATCGGCCCAGCGGGCTGGGCGCGCCCTTCCCGCCCGCCCGCGCGACTCGCGCTTCGATCGTCACCACACTGCCCTTGGGCGGGTGCTCGTACCATTCCCAGTAGAGCCCGATGGGGCGGCCGGCCGGGAGCGTCGCCGCGGGAAGCGCTATCGTCGTGAGGGGGGCCGTCGCGCCGGACGCCGCTGCGTCGGCCGAAATGAGCAGCAGATCGGACAGGCGGCCGGTAACCCAGGCCAGCGGGTCCGCGGTGGCCGTGCGGAAGCGTCCCACCCAGCGCGACATCTCCTCTATGGCCTCGAGGCTCACGACCGCCGGCGGATCCGGCGATCGCACCGCCACGCCGCCGTATGCTGCGACGACGGCCGGACCGAGGACGACCGGGCTCGCTGCGTCCGTGCCGATCGCCAGCCGGACCCGGGGCACCCGCCCGGCGAGCGCGGTGTCGGTGCTCACGTCGAAGCCGGCGATGGTGACGACGGTATCGCCCCGGCGGAACCGCGCGATCTGCGCGTCGGGAATGCTGACGAAGCGGGTCGCCCAGGTCGGGGCGTAGAGGGAGGCGGGGCGCTCCCGGTCGAGCCGCCAGGCGGGAGGTATTCCGCTCGATGGGAAGAAGGACCACGCGGGAGTGCGTCGCCCGCCGATCAGGCCGGATGCCTCGCCCCCGGGCCGACCGGTGGCCCGCACCCAGTACACGGGCCAGCCGTAGCGCACCGTGACCTCGGCCAGATCGGCCGGGGCTTCGACCGCGTGGCCCGCGCCGGTCCCGGCCAGGATCCGGGCCATGACGTGGCGGGCATCGTGCTCCGCGCGGACGTCGTTTCCCGGTCGGCTGTAGAGCGGGCGCGCGAGCCACCAGAGGAGCAGGTTCGCTCCCTCGCGGGCGCGGCACGGCAAGTCGGGGTACTTGCCCGCGTCGTCGCCGAGCACCGGCGCGAGGTCGGTCCAGTCGCAGCGGCGGTCGGGCGACATGGCGGCGAGCGCCTCGGCGAAGGCGGAATCCGCCGCTTCGTCGTCTTCCTGGCTGTGGAGCGCGAAGCCCAGGAGGGCGGCGCACCACCAGCGGGAAGCACGGCAGTCTCGCGCCGCGGCGGTGGCCGCGCCGAGCCGTCCCTGCTCGACCAGGTAGCGAACGAGCTGGCCGGCGATCCAGTCGTCCCCGGGCAGCGCCCGCGCCGCCTCCGCGAGGGCATCCACGAGGCCGGCGCGGGCCTGATCCGTGGCGGCTGGCTCCTTGGGCGGCTCGTCTCCCGGCACGGGGTAGCGCACGCAGTACGAGCCGATGCGGACATCGCAATAGCCGCCTCCGGTCGCCGCCGGTGCATTCGCCTCGCGGGTCCGCTCGAAGGCCCGCACCGCATCGCGTGCGCGCCGGAGCACACCGAGCGAATCAAACGAAGCCGCCCGCGCGTCGGACTCGGTCTGAGCGCGGGCGGCCTGCCCCGGGAGGGCGAGCGCGAGGACGGCGAGCGCGGTTCGCGCTACTGCCCAGCCCCGTGGCACTTCTTGTACTTCCTGCCCGAGCCGCAGGGACACGGGTCGTTGCGGCCCACCGGCGGCACCGCGGTCGCCGTGCGGCCTACCGGGCCCAGCGAGCTGGTCACGGCGGCGGGCGCTGCGGCGGCCCGGGCCGCGGCCGGCGGAGCCGCCCCGCGCGGACCGCCGCCAAGGAACAGGTCGTCTGGGCCGGTCGGGGCCGGAGGGGGCGGCGGCGGCGGGGGAGCCTGGCGGGGCGGCTCGGCACTCACCTGCACCTTGAGGAAGCGCTCGGTGAACGTGGACTGGATGTCGTGCATCAAGTCCTCGAACATCTCGTACGCTTCCTTCTTGTACTCCACCAGCGGGTCCTTCTGCCCCCAGCCCCGGTAGTGGATGGCGTTACGGAGCTGATCCAGATCGTAGAGGTGGTCCTTCCACTTCTCGTCCAGCACCGACAGCATCACCTGGGAGAGCACCTGCGCGTCCACGTCGGGGACGTTGATGGCGCGGGAGAACTCCTGGAGATACTCGAGCTTCCGCGCGAACGTCGCGTCGCCCTCCTGCTTGACCGCCGCGACGACCGTGTCGAGGTCGGGTGCGGCCTGGGCGTCGAGCACCTTCTCCGGGTTCACCAGGTACTGGAGCAGCAGCAGCTCCCGGAGCCCGCCCCGGTCGTATTCCTCCGGCCGCGCGGCGGCGCCCAGGAACTGGCGGGCGGTGCGCTCCACCGCGGCCTCGATCATCCGCTGCGCTTCCGCCTTCAGCTCCTCTCCCCGCTCCAGCGCGAAGAGGCGAAGCGAATAGATCACCTCCCGCTGCTGGTTCATGACGTCGTCGTACTCGAGGAGCCGCTTCCGTGCCTGGAAGTTCTGCAGCTCCACCCGCTGCTGGGCCTTGCCGATGGCGCTGGTGACCAGCCCGCCGGTGATGACTTCTCCCTCCTCGGCCCCGCTCTTGTCCATCCACCGCGCGATCCGGTCCGACCCGAACAGCCGCATCAGGTCGTCCTCGAGCGAGAGGAAGAAGACCGACTGGCCCGGGTCGCCCTGGCGGCCGGAGCGGCCGCGCAGCTGGCGGTCGATGCGGCGAGACTCGTGCCGCTCGGTGCCGATGATCTGCAGGCCGGCCTCCGGCTGGGTCAGATCGAGCGCCGGATCCAGCTTGATGTCGGTGCCGCGGCCCGCCATGTTGGTCGCGATCGTGATCGCGCCCACCCGCCCTGCCTGGGCCACGATCTCCGCTTCCCGCTGGTGGTACTTCGCGTTCAGCACCTCGTGCTTGAGTCCCCGCCGCTTGAGCGTCTTGCTGAGTGTCTCGGAGGTGTCCACCGAGACCGTGCCGATCAGGATCGGCAGGCCCAGGTTGTGGAGCCGCTCCACTTCGTCGCCGATGGCGTTGTACTTCTCCCGGCGGGTCTTGTAGATCCGGTCCTGCTGGTCGTTCCGCCGGATCGGTCGGTTGGTCGGGATGACGCTGACTTCGAGCCCGTAGATCTGGAAGAACTCGGTCTCCTCGGTCTCGGCCGTGCCGGTCATGCCCGCCAGCTTGTCGTACATCCGGAAGTAATTCTGGATGGTGATCGTGGCGAAGGTCTGAGTCTCGCCCTTCACCTGGACCCCCTCCTTGGCCTCCACCGCCTGGTGCAGGCCGTCGGACCACCGGCGCCCGTGCATGATGCGGCCGGTGAACTCGTCCACGATCAGCACCTGCCCCTCCTGCACGAGGTAGTCCACATCCTTCTCGTACAGCGCGTGGGCCTGGAGCAGCTTGTGGATGATGTGGAGCTTCTCGCTCTTGAGGGCGTACTCCGCCTCGATCTCGCGGCGGCGGGCGATCCGGTCGTGGGGTGACAGATCCGGATCCTTCTCCAGCTCGTGCACGGCCTCCGAGATGTCGGGGACGATGAAGAGCGCCGGATCGTCCGGCGACATCGTCGTCGCGCCCCGGTCGGTGAGATGGACCGCGTGCCCTTTCTCGTCCAGGACGAAGTAGAGCGCCTCCTCGAGATCGCGCATCCGCTGCTGCCTCATCGGGAGCTTGCGGTCGGCGATCGCCTCCAGCTCCATCTTCTGCACCAGCTGCTTCACGCCGGTCTCGTTCAGCATCTTCAGCAGTCGCTTGTTCTTCGGCATGCCCAGCTGGGCCTGGTACAGCTTGAGCGCCGCCTCGTCCCGCGCCTTCGCGTCGCCCTCGAGCAGCTTCTCGGCCTCCGCCAGCAGGGTGTTCACCACGGCGGTCTGTTTGCGCGCGAGCTCGGCCACCTGGCGGTTGAACTGGCCGTACTTGTCGTCCTCCTCGTTGCCGACCGGACCGGAGATGATGAGCGGCGTGCGGGCCTCGTCGATGAGGATCGAGTCCACCTCGTCGATGATCGCGTACGCGTGCTCCCGCTGGACCCGCTGCTCCAGCGAGAACACCATGTTGTCGCGGAGGTAATCGAACCCGAACTCGTTGTTCGTGCCGTAGGTGATGTCGGCCAGGTAGGCAGCCCGCCGCTCCGGCGACGAGGGCTCCGTGTCGTCGAGGCAGGCGACGGTGAGACCCAGGTACGAGAAGACGTGGCCCATCCACTGGGAGTCGCGCCGGGCCAGGTAGTTGTTGACCGTCACGAGGTGCGCGCCGCGGCCGGTCAGGGCGTTGAGGTAGAGCGGCAGCGTCGCGACCAGGGTCTTGCCCTCGCCGGTGGCCATCTCCGCGATCCGTCCCTGGTGCAGCACGATCCCGCCGATGAGCTGCACGTCGTACGGCACCATGTCCCAGGCCAGCTCGTGGCCCGTCACCAGGACCTTGGTTCCCATCAGGCGGCGGCAGGCCTCCCGCACGGTGGCGTAGGCCTCCGGCAGCAGCTCGTCGAGCGCGGCGGCCAGCTCCTTCTTCCACCGCTCCTCGATCTGGTGGAACTGCGTCTCCAGCCGCTCCCGCTCCGCCGGGTCCGGGCACCCGTGCTTCTCGGCCCGCACGCGCTCCAGGTCCCCCTTGAGGGCGCCCGTGCGCTCGGCGATGCGCTCCCGGAAGCGCTCGGTCTGGGCCTTGAGCTCCGCCTCGCTCAGGCCCGCGAGCCGGCCCTCGTGGGCCTTGATCTGCGCCACGATCGGCTCGAGCCGCTTCCGTTCCCGATCGAACCGCGTTCCGAAGACCGCGGTCATCATCTGCTTGATTCTCATACGCCGTCCAAGTATAGCCGCTCGGCCGCGACGTAGCGCGCGACCGTCTCTGGTACCCACCACCGGATCGACTTGCCCGCGCGGACGCGCGCGCGCACCTGCGTGGCCGAGATGTCGACGGCGGGCACGGCCAGCGTCCGCCAGATGCCGGGCCCGGCCGGCGCGGGGGTGCCCGCGCGCGCGAATGCCGCCACCCGCGCGAGCCGCGGGATCTCGGAGGCCTCGTGCCAGCCCGACAGCTCGCCGGCCGCGTCGGCCCCGACCAGCAGCACCAGCTCCACGCCGGGCTCGCGCGCCCGCAGCGCCCTGAGGGTGTCCACCGTGTACGACGGCCCGGGCCGGTCGAGCTCGGCGCGCTCGAGAGTGAAGCGCGGTTCTTCCGCGATGGCCAGGGCCACCATGGCGGCCCGCTGCTCCGCCGTCGCGCCGTGCCGCCCGTGCTTGAACGGCTGCTCGCGCGCCGGCACGAACCTGACCGAATCGAGCCCGAGCCCTTCCATGACCGCCTGCGCGATCAGCAGGTGGCCGTGGTGGATCGGATCGAACGATCCGCCGAGCAGTCCGACCATGGCTGGATCAGGAGGTGCCGGGTTCGGCCGGACAGGCTTCCCTCGCCCCGGGGGCCCTGGCGTGAAACCGCAGCAGATAGCCGCAGGTTTCCCGCACGTCCTCCTTGTATCCGAGCCGCTGGTAGGCACCGATCAGCTTGATCAGCGCCGCGGGAGCGATCGAGGCACGGGGATAGGTGGCGACGAGGTCCTTGAGGTAGAGAATCGCCGAATCGTAAGCCTTGTACCGGAGGTAATAGACCGCCGCCTTGTACTGCTTGATCGCGAACTTCTCCTGCAGCGCCGCGATCCGGTTCTGACCGCGTGCGGCCGCCGAAGTGCCCGGATACCGGCTCTGCAGCTCGTTGTACGCCGCGAGCGCCGTCGTCCCATAGGTCGGGTCCAGCTCGGGTCGCTTCCACAGGTCGGCGTACGCGTCGCCCACGCGGAGCAGCGCCTCCGGCGCCAACGGATCGTTGGGCGATTCGTCCGACACCCGCCGGAACTCCCGCACCGCGTCGAGGTTCTCACCCCGGGCGAACTGCACTTCGCCCAGGTAGAAGTGCGCCTGCGCCACGCGCGGGTCGCCCGGCACGGATTCGGTGGTAACCTTCTGGAGCAAGTCGCCCGCCTTCTTCCAGCTGCCGTGCCGGAAGGCGAAGATCGCCTGATCCCACTCCCGATCCAGCTGATCGGGGCTGGCTGCCTGGGTCACGGGGGTCGGCGCGAGAGCGGGATTCTCTCTCCCGCGGTGCCCGCACCCCGCCAGCGTCAACACGACCAGCCATGGTACCGCTCGTCTCACGGAATCCCCTTTCGCCCGCTGTCTGCCGGTCCCGCGGCGCCCAGCGCGCGCAGCCGGTCCTGCGCGATCCGCGTGAGCGAATCCGCCGGGCCGCTGCGCCCGTCGATCACGGACTGGAACGCGAGGGCAGCCCCCAGAATGTCGCCCTGCCCGACGCGCGCGTCGCCCAGCCCGACGAGGGCGCGGCGCCCGGTCCACGACGTCGAGTCCACCCGCGCGGCCTGCAGGAACCAGCCCGCGGCGTCATCCACGCGTCCGCCCGCCAACGCCTTGAGCCCGAGGCTCAAGCCGCACGAGGCCAGCCCGGTGACCGCGCGCGCGCGCACGACCGCGTCCCGGCTCCGGCGGAGCACGGTCCGGTAGACCGGCGCCGCCTGTTCGCAGCCCGCGCCGCCTTGCAGCGTGGCGGCGTAGGCCGAGAGCAGCGAGTCCTGGGTCGCGCCGTCCGGCGCGGCCGCCAGCGCCGCCGGCAGCAGCGTCACGGCGTCGCCGCCGGCTCCGCCCGGGCGGCGTACCAGGGCCAGCGCGTAGCGGGAGATGGGACGCTCGGGGGCGACGGCCTCGAGGCCGAGCACGGCGTCACGCAACGCCGTCCCGTCGCCCTGGCGCTCGGCCGCCCGGGCGGCCTGGTCGAGCCCCTCGGCGGCCTCGACGTCGCGCGACGGGTCTACCGCGGCGAGCCGTCGGTATGCCTCGGCGGCCGACCGCAGGTCACCCGCGTGCAGCGCCGCGGCTCCGATCTTGGCCCAGACGCGGCCCGGGGTGTCGCGGGTCGTGGCCGCCCGGTACAGCTTCAGCGCTTCGGCGTAGCGGCCCGCCCCGTACGCCCGGTCTCCGGCCAGCTCCGGTCCGCCGCCCGAGCCACAGGCTGCGGCCAGCATCAGCAGCACCGGCCACCACGACTTCACCGTGGCACCCGCTCCACCATCGCGAGGTAGGCGTCGATCCGCGCGTCGTCCGGCAGCCGGTCCCGGCAATCCCGCCAGACGGCGCGGGCCCCGTCGGTGTCGCCCGAGAGGTACCGCGCGAGGCCCAGCGTGGTGCGGGCCTCGTCGAAGTCGGGCCGGACCCGAAGCACGCGCTCGAGCTCCTCGCGCGCCTCGAGGTACCGCCCGGCGGCCACGAGATGCCGCCCCAGACGGTAGCGCAGGTCGTGGAAATCGGGGCCGAGACTGAGCGCGCGGCGATACTCGAGGACCGCGTCATGCGGAGCCCCGGCATCCGCGTACGCCTCACCCACCTGGGCATGGAGATTGGCCAGCCGCCCGGCGACGGCGCGGGGGAACCTCCCCGTGTCGTCCTGTGCCCGGGCGGCGAGCTCGAAGGCATGCGACGCTTCGTCCGCCCGCCCCAGCTCCGCGAGGACCACGCCGCGGTGCACCAGCGCCTCCATGTACGCCGGGTTCCGCGCGAGCGCGGCGTCGAACGCGACCAGCGCGTCCTGCGGGCGCCCGAGCAGCGCCAGCGCGACGCCGCGGAGCTGGTGGGCGTCGGCGAATCCGGTCTCGGTCTCGAGGAGCTCGTCCACCAGGTACAGCGTCCCGAACCAGTCTCCCGCCGTGAAGCGCTCCCGCGCCCGCGCGAGCAGCTGATCAGCGTTCTTCGGCATAGGCCCTCCGGAACCAGGTCACGAACCGGGCGATCCCGTCCTCGAGCGACGTCCGGGGATCGTACCCGAGCACCCGCCGCGACTTCTCCAGATCGGCAAAAGTGCGCTGCACGTCGCCGGGCGGCAGCGGCGCCCACTCGAGCCGCGGCTCGACGCCCATGGCACCCGCCAGCACCCCCACCAGCGTGCGGAGCTGCACGGGGCGGGCGCCGCCCACATTGAAGATGTCCATGCCGACCGCCGCGGCGGCAGTCCAGTCCACCGCCGCCAGCACGCCGCGGACGATGTCCTCGTAGTAGGTGTAGTCCCGGGCCTGCGACCCGTCGCCGTACAGGGTGAGCGGCATCCCCTGGGCGAGGCGGCGGGCGAACGCGTGGATCGCGAGGTCCGGGCGCTGGCGCGGGCCGTACACGGTGAAGAACCGGAGCGAGGCGGAACGGAATCGGTGGAGCGGCGCCAGGGCCTGGAGGACCAGCTCGCCGCCCCGCTTGGTGGCCGCATAGGGCGACACCGGGGTCACCGCGGGCGCGTCCTCGCGGAACGGGGCCGGGGTCGTGTCGCCGTACACCGAGGACGAGGAGCCGTAGATCACCCGGACCACCCCGGCTCGTCGCGCCGCCTCCAGCACCGCGGTCGTGCCCGTGACGTTGGTCCGCGCGTACCCCACGGCATCGGCGATCGACGGCCGGACGCCGGCCTTGCCGGCCAGGTGCACCAGCACGCTGTCGGTCGTGAGGAGCGGCGCGAGAGCGTCCACGTCCAGCATGTCGCGCTCGACGAAGCGGAAGCCGGGACGCTCGCCGATCTCCCGGAGGTTCCGCTCCTTCATGGCCCGGGGGTAGAACGGATCGAAGTTGTCCACCCCGATCACTTCGTCTCCGCGTTCGAGCAGCGCCTCCACGACATGGGAGCCGATGAAGCCGGCGGCGCCCGTGACCAGCACCCGCGTCACGGACCGACCCGCGTCCGGAAGTAGGCGATGGTCCGCTCCAGTCCTTCCTCCAGCTCGACGCGAGGCTCCCACCCGAGCGTCTTCCGCGCGACGGCGATGTCCGGCCGCCGCACCTTGGGATCGTCCGTCGGGAGGGGACGGCTCACCATGGACGACCGCGATCCGGTGAGCCGGAGCACCAGCTCCGCCAGTTGGCGCACCGTGAACTCGTTCGGGTTGCCGATGTTGGTCGGATCGGTCCGGTCGCTGGCGAAGAGGCGGTAGATCCCCTCGATGAGGTCCGACGCGTAGCAGAACGACCGGGTCTGCGAGCCGTCGCCGTAGAGTGTCAGCGGCTCGCCTCTGAGCGCCTGCACCACGAAGTTGGACACCACCCGCCCGTCCTGGGCGCGCATCCTGGGACCATAGGTGTTGAAGATGCGGACGATGCGGGTGTCCACCTTGTGATAGCGGTGGTAGGCCATGGTCATCGCCTCGGCGAAGCGCTTGGCCTCATCGTAGACCCCGCGCGGCCCCACCGGATTCACGTGCCCCCAGTAGGTCTCCGGCTGCGGGTGAACCTGCGGGTCGCCGTACACTTCGGAGGTCGAGGCGAGCAGAAAGCGGGCGCCCTTCGCCTTGGCCAGGCCGAGCGCCTTGTGGGTGCCCAGCGAGCCGACCTTGAGCGTCTGGATGGGCAGCTCGAGGTAGTCGATCGGGCTGGCGGGCGATGCGAAGTGCAGCACCCCGTCGAGCGGTCCCTCGACGTAGGTGTAGTTCGTCACGTCGTGCTGAATGAACCGGAAGTCCGGGCGGCCCAGCAGGTGGGCGATGTTATCCGGACTTCCGGTGATGAGGTTGTCCACGCCGATCACGTCGTGGCCGTCGGCGAGGAACCGGTCGCTCAGGTGCGACCCGAGGAATCCGGCCGCACCCGTGATCAGGACCCTCAAGGGCCCCTCCGCCCGATCGCGTGGTACTCGAACCCGAGCGCGGCCATGCGCGCCGGCTCGTAGAGGTTCCGGCCGTCGATGACGAGGGGACGCCGGAGCACTTCCTTCATGCGCTCGAAGTCGGGATTGCGATAGACCAGCCACTCGGTGACCACGATCAGCGCGTCCGCGCCCTCGATCGCGTCATAGGGGTCCTTGGCGTACACGAGCGTGTCGCCAAAGACCGCGTGCGCGCTCTCCATCGCCTTCGGGTCGTGCGCCCGTACCTGCGCCCCCCGGCCGATGAGCGAGCGGACCAGGGGGATCGAGGGGCTCTCGCGCATGTCGTCGGTCTCGGCCTTGAACGCCAGCCCCCAGATCCCCACCCGCTTGCCCCCGAGCTTCTCGCCGAGGGTGCGCACGACCTTCTTGAAGAGGAGCAGCTTCTGCCGCTCGTTGACCGCCTCCACCGCCTCGAGCAGATCGAACCGGATCCCCACGTCGGTGCCGGACCGCACGAGCGCCTTCACGTCCTTGGGAAAGCACGACCCGCCGTAGCCGGGGCCCGGGAAGAGGAACGCCGGCCCGATGCGGCGGTCGCTCCCGATGCCCTGCCGGACCATCTTCACATCGGCCCCCACCCGCTCGCAGAACTCCGCGATCTGGTTCATGAAGGAGATGCGGGTGGCGAGCATCGCGTTCGCGGCGTACTTGGTCACCTCCGCCGACGCGATGTCCATGAAGACGATCGGGTTGCCGGTGCGCACGAACGGCGCGTACAGCTCGCCCATCACGTCGCGCGCCTCGTCGGAGTCCACGCCGATGACCACCCGGTCGGGCTTCATGAAGTCGTCGATCGCGGCACCTTCCTTGAGGAACTCGGGGTTCGAGCAGACGAACACCGGGATGTCGGTCTCCGCCGCGATCGCGGCGCGGACCTTCGTCGCGGTGCCCACCGGGACCGTAGACTTGGTCACGACGACCTTCGGCGCATCCATGTGCTTGCCGATGGCCGTGGCCACGGCGAGCACGTGCTGGAGATCCGCCGAGCCGTCCTCGCCCGGAGGCGTGCCCACTGCGATGAAGATCACGCGGGAGCGCTTCACCGCGCTCGCGATGTCGGTGGTGAACGCGAGCCGCCCTTCGGCCTGGTTCCGCTCCACCATGGGCTCGAGACCGGGCTCGTAGATCGGGATCTCGTTGCGCTTGAGCCGCTCGATCTTGGCGGCGTCCACATCGACGCAGACGACGTCGTTGCCCGTTTCGGCGAGGCACGCGCCCGCCACCAGCCCGACGTAGCCGCTACCGACGACCGCCACGTGCATGCGTCAGTCCCCCCGCGGCAGTGCGTGCCGTGTATCGACGGCCAGCCGTGCGTGCCGCTTGACCTGATGGAAGTCGATGGCCGAATGATCCGTCACCACCATCACGCAGTCGGCCGCCTCGAGGGTGGCCGGCGTGAGGGGCACGGAGCGGTACTCGCGTCCGTCCTCCCGAAACGCGGGCACGTGGGGATCGTGATAGCTCACCCGCGCCCCCTGCTGCTCCAGCAGCCGGATGATGTCCAGCGCAGGACTCTCGCGGAGGTCGTCGATGTCCCGCTTGTAGGCGACGCCCAATACCAGCACATTCGCGCCCTTCAGCGCCCGGTCATGCTCGTTCAGCGCCTCGGCCACCTTGCGGACCCAGAACACCGGCATCTCCGTATTCAGCTCGCCCGCGAGGTCGATGAACCGGGTCTTGTAATTGAGCCCGCGCATCTTCCACGCGAGATAGTGCGGATCGAGCGGGATGCAGTGACCGCCGATGCCGGGGCC
>DASWAI010000181.1:0-3470 GCA_036391215.1 Gemmatimonadales bacterium | reverse complement strand
CTGATCGACGACGCCATCGTGGTGCGGGAGAACATCGTCCGCCATATCGAGATGGGGAAGGACCACGTCGTCGCGTCCCACGAGGGCACCGACGAGATCGGGCTCGCGGTGGCGGCGACCACGTTCTCGATCGTGGCCGTGTTCATCCCGGTCGCGTTCATGTACGGGATCGCGGGGCAGTGGTTCAAGCCGTTCGCGCTGACGATCGCCTGCTCGGTGCTGGTGTCGCTCTTCGTGTCGTTCTCGCTCGACCCGATGCTCTCGGCCTACTGGCCCGATCCCCAGACCGAGTCGCACGAACGGCGGAACCCGGTCGCGCGCGCGCTGGAGCGCTTCAACCGCTGGTTCGACCGCCAGGCCGACCAGTACAAGCGCGTGATCGCATGGGCGCTGGACCACCGGCTCATGATGGTCGCGCTGGCGGTCGGGTCGTTCGTCGCCGCCATCGCGATGATCGCGACCGGCGTCGTCGGCGCCGGCTTCATCCCGGTGAGCGACCGGAGCGAGATCAGCATGATCGTAGAGGCGACGCCCGGCGCGAACCTCGACTACACCCGCCGCACGGCCGAGGCGGCCGCGGCGATCGCGCGGAAGCACCCCGAGGTCGCGTACACCTACACGACGGTCGGCACCTCGGTGCCGGGCAAGGCGCCCTCGGTGGACCAGGCGCTCGTCTACGTGCGGCTCGTGCCCAAGGCCGACCGCTCGATCAGCCAGGACGCGCTGGGCCGGGTGCTGCGGCGCGAGGTGGCGGCCCTGGGCGGCGCCAAGGTCTCGGTGTTCACGAGCGGCTTCGGCGGGGCCTTCAAGCAGATCCAGATCCAGATGAAAGGCCCCGACGCGCGGGTGCTGACCCAGCTGGCCGAGCAGGCGCAGCAGGAGGTGGAGAAGGTGCCGGGCGCGGTGGACGTGGGGCTCTCGACCCGCGGGCAGAAGCCCGAGCTCGAGGTCGAGCTCAAGCGCGGGCTGGCCGGCTCGCTCGGCATCACGGTGGGACAGGTGGCGCAGGCGCTCCGGCCCGCCTTTGCCGGCATCCACGTGGGCGACTGGGTGGACCCCTCGGGCGAGACCCGCGACGTCAATGTGCGGCTGGCGCCGGAGGCGCGCGAGCGCACCGGCGACCTGGCGCAGCTCCCGCTGGTGGTGGGGAGCACCGCGGCCGGCGCCTCGCCGACCACGATCCCGCTGGGCCAGATCGCCACGGTCCGCCAGGGGGTGGGGCCGGCGCAGATCGATCATCTCGACCGGGAAAAGGTCGTCATCGTCCAGGCCAACGTCTCCGGGCGCGCGCTGAACGACGTGACTACCCAGATCAACCAGCGGCTGGCCCGGCTCCGGCTGCCGCCCGGCTACGCCATCACCCAGGGCGGGGAGGCGCGCGATCAGAAGGAAGTCTTCACCAAGATCTTCACCGCGCTCGGTGTGGCGGTCCTCCTCATGTACCTGATCCTGGTGGTGCAGTTCGGGTCGTTCCTGGACCCGCTCGCCATCCTGATCTCGCTGCCGCTCTCGCTCATCGGCGTGGTGCTGGCCCTTCTGGTGACCGGCACGACGCTCAACATCATGAGCCTGATCGGGGTGATCCTGCTGATGGGCATCGTGGCGAAGAACGCCATCCTGCTGATCGACTTCGCGAAGTGGGCCCGGGCGCGGGGCCTGGCGCTCCGGGAGGCGTTGATCGAGGCGGGCCGCATCCGGCTCCGCCCGATCATGATGACCACGTTTGCGCTGATCGCGGGCATGGTGCCGGTGGCGATCGGCCACGGCGAGGGGGCCGACTTCCGCGCGCCCCTCGGCCGCGCGGTGATCGGCGGCGTGATCACGTCCACGCTGCTCACGCTGCTCGTGATCCCGACGTTCTACGAGATCCTGGACCAGGCCCGCGAGTGGCTGACGGAGAAGGCCGGGCGGGTCTTCGGACGGAAGCCGAAGCCGGCGCCGCTGCCCGAGCCGGCGGGGGGCGGAGTGGACTGACGTTGAGAGGCAAGAGGTAAGAGGGGGAGACCCCGCTCACCTCTTACCTCTCACCTCTTACCTCTATTAGCTTCCCGCCTTCCGAACCCCCTGCGATTCCGATGACGCTCGCTGCCGGATCCGTCCCTCCGCCCCAGCTCGACGGGGTCGTCGCCGCACAATCCTCGATCTGCCTGCTCTCCGCCGAAGACAACCGGCTCGCCTACCGCGGCTACGACGTCGTGGAGCTGGCGGAGCGGGGCACGTTCGAAGAGACCGCGTACCTGCTGCTGGCCGGCCGGCTGCCCCGGCGCGAGGAGCTCGTCCGCTTCGGCGCGAGCCTCCGCGCCCGGCGCAAGCTTCCGCGGTCGGTTCTCCGGCTGCTCAAGGACGCCCCGCCCGGCGCCGATCCCATGGCGATTCTCCGCACGGCGGTGAGCGCGCTGGGGCTCGAGGCCGCCGGGCCGGACGACGTGCCCGGCATCCCGCCCGCGGCGCTCGACCTCGTGGCCCAGATGCCGACCCTGGTGGCCGCAATGGCCCGGAGCCGGAGCGGCGCCAAGCCGGTCACGCCGCGCCGCGGCCTGGGCACCGCGGCCAATTTCCTCTACATGCTCCGCGGCGAGGAGCCGGGCAAGGACCTGGCCCGCGCGTTTGACGTTGCGTTGACCCTTCGCGCCGATAATGAGCTCAACCCGTCCACGTTCGCCGCCCGGGTGGCCGCGGCCACCAAGGCGGACGTGCACGGCTGCATCACCGCCGCGCTCGCGGCCCTGGCCGGCCCGCTCCACGGGGGCCACGCCCTCGCCGTCTACCGGTTGCTCGAGGAGATCGGAAGCGCCGAGCGCGTGGCGCCCGTCGTGGACGCGCGGCTCGCCCGGGGTAAGGGCTTCCCCGGGCTCGGGCACCCGGTGTACCGGGGAGAGGATCCGCGCACGGCGCCCATGCGGCGCGCGGCCGAGGCGGCGACCGCGGGTGACGCCGGCGCCGCCCCGGCGGCCGGCGAGACGAGCCGGTCGTGGCTGGAGCTGGCCCGGGCCGCGGAGGCGCGGGCCCGGGCCGCCACCGGCAAGTTCGCCAACGTGGACTTCTACCTGGCGCCGCTCTATCACGCGGCCGGCATTCCGCCCGAGCTGTTCACGCCGGTCTTCGCCATCGCCCGGATTCCCGGATGGCTGGCCCACGTGCTGGAGCAGCAATCACAGGAGGGCCTGATCCGTCCGCGCGCGGCCTACGTCGGGCCGGCCCGGCAGGAGTACGTTTCGATCCGTCGCCGTTAGTCCGCCACCCCGATCGAGGTCAACCGGACGCCACCGGACCACCCCATGCCCTTCGAGACCACCGTCGCGGCCGCCGCACCGGCCGATTTCAAGACTCCGCTCCTCGGCGTCGCCGTACCCCAGGGCGCGGCTCTGCCCGGCTCGCTCGCCCCGCTCGACGCCGCCACCGGCGGCGCGCTCGCGCGGCTCTACTCCGCCGGCGACTTCACCGGCAAGCGGGACGAGACCGCCGTGCTG
>DASWAI010000180.1:0-5264 GCA_036391215.1 Gemmatimonadales bacterium | reverse complement strand
CGGCCCAATCTGTGGTTCGGAGCGCTCCGGGTACCGAATGAGCGCGGGCGCCTCGAACGCCTGCTCGCGCTGCTCGGCTCCGTGGACGGGCTCGCGTTGGTATACGCGCCCACTCGCCGCGCCACCGAGCGGGTCGCCGCGGCCATCCGCCGGGCGGGATACCGCACGGCCTGCTATCACGCCGGACTCCCGGCGGAGCTCAGGACCGGCGTACTCGAGGCGTTTCTCGCTGGCGCGCTCGACGTCGTCGTGGCCACCTGCGCCTTCGGCATGGGCATCGACAAGCCCGACGTGCGGCTGGTGGTTCATTGGATGGCCCCACCCACGCCGGAGTCCTACTACCAGGAGGCGGGGCGGGCGGGGCGGGACGGCCGCTCCAGCCGCTGCATCGTGCTCTGGCATCCGGACGATGCCGAGATCCATCGGCGCCAGCTGGATGTGACGTTCCCCGACGTCCGGCTCGTGGAGCGGGCGTGGGCGGACCCCGTCGTGCGCCGGCGGCTGCCGGGCGCGGTCGTGGCCTCGGTGGAGCGGCTCCGCGCCGAGCTGCGGCCCGATCGCGGACGCCCGGAATGGGCCCCGGTGCTGCGCCGCCGGCGCCACGCCGAGGCGCGGCTCGCCGTGATGAAGGGGTACCTCCGTGGCGACGGCTGCCGTCGTCGCCGGCTGGTCGCCTACTTCGGCGAGCGGCTGGAGCGCTGCGCCGGCTGCGACCGCTGCGGCGACCGGCCCGTCGAACCCAGACTGCCGGCGCCCGCCGCGGCCCGCCTGGCGCGGCTCGTGGAAGCGGTGGGCAGCCGGCAAGGGCCCTGGGGAGGAGCGCTCCTCGATCCGGAGACGCTGGTGCGGCTGGCGCGCAACCCGCCCGCGAACGGTGCGGACCTGGCGGCGGTGCCCGGCGTCGGTGGCATGCTCGCGGAGCGGCTGGGCGATACCCTGCTGCGTGCCGTCGGGACGCATCCCGCAAGTCATCGACTGTGAGGCCGCGCGCCAGTACCCGGCGGCCCCCCGGGGGTTGGGCGGTTTCGGCGGGATCTCGGGGCGCCGGGGGGGGTCACGGGCGGCCCCGGGCGCGATGTATATTGCGGCCACGCGAACCCGGGCCCTCCTGCATGGATCTATCGCTCTACCTCACCGAGCAGCACTACCAGGTCCGCGACATGGTGCGCGAGTTCGCCCGCACCCACGTCGCGCCCGTGGCACGGGAGCTGGACCGTACGTCCGAGTTCCCCTGGGAGAACGTGAGGGCGATGGGCGAGCTGGGGTTGCTCGGCGTCCCCTGGAGCGAGGAGCTGGGCGGCGCCGGGATGGACCAGCTGTCGTACTACATCACCATCCACGAGCTGGCCAAGGTGGACGCGAGCCACGCGCTCACCGTCAGCGCCCACACCAATCTCGGCACTTCGCCCATCGTCGAGTTCGGCACCGACGAGCAGCGACGGAAGTATGTCCCGCTGCTGGCTTCAGGGCGTGTGCTGGGCGGGTTCGGCCTCACCGAGCCGGGTGCCGGCAGCGACGCCGGCGGCACCGCCACCACGGCGGTGCTGAAGGGCGACCACTACGTGCTCAACGGAACCAAGGTCTTCATCACGCACGCGGGCGTGGGCGAGATCTTCTCGGTCACCGCGCGGACCGAGCCGGGCCCGGGCAGCCGGGGCATCACCAGTTTCATCGTGACGAAGGATACGGTCGACCTCGACCGCTGCCGCGCGCTGGGCGTGGGCCATTGCGACGATCTCCCCAAGATCCGGGGCGTGCGCGCGGGCAAGAAGGAGGACAAGATGGGCTGGCGCGCGAGCGACACGCGCGAGCTCGCCTTCGAGGACGCCGTGGTCCCCCGCGAGAACATGCTCGGCCGCCCCGGCGAAGGCTTCGTCAATTTTCTCAAGACCCTCGACGCCGGGCGGATCGGGATCGCCGCCCTGTCGCTCGGGATCGCGGAGGGCGCGTACGAGGAGGCGCTCAGGTACGCGGGCGTCCGGAAGCAGTTCGGGAAGCCCATCGGAAGCTTCCAGGGCGTGAGCTTCCAGCTCGCGGACATGGCCACAGAGATCCAGGCGGGCACCCATCTTCTCTACCACGCCGCCTGGCTCAAGCAGCACGGACGTCCGTTCAAGAAGGAGGCGGCCATGGCCAAGCTCTATTGCTCGGAGCTGGCCATGCGCGCCACGACCAAGGCGGTGCAGATCTTCGGCGGCTACGGATACACGACGGAGTATCCGGTCGAGCGCATGATGCGTGACGCCAAGGTGTGCGAGATCGGCGAGGGGACGAGCGAGATCCAGCGCGTCGTGATCGGACGGCAGATCCTGGGCGAGGTGGCCGGCTAGCGTCCATTGCCCTAACTCCCGCCGCACCATATCTTTACCGCAGCCTGCAACCCTAACCGAAAACGCGCCGCGGCGACGCCGGCGCTCCCCCGCCCGACGGGGAAGCGCCCGCCGCGGCCGGGGTTCACATCTTGAAGCGCGAAATTCTGATCAACGGAAGCCAGCGGGAGACCCGCGTGGCGATCCTCGAGGACGACCGGCTGGCCGAACTGCTGGTCGATCGTCCCGACCACCGGCGCACCGTCGGTGACATCTACCTCGGCCGAGTCGAAGCCGTCCTGCCCGGCATCCAGGCCGCCTTCGTCGACATCGGCCAGGAGAAGAGCGCCTTCCTTCACGCATCCGACCTGCTCGAGCCCGACGAAGACGAAGAGCCCGGTGACGAGGACGAGCCCGATGCCGAACCGGCCGAGCCCGTCGCCCCCGCGGGAGAGGGCGAGTCGGGCAGCGAGGAGCGCCGTTCCTGGCGACGCGAGCGGCGCCGGCGGGGCCGGGGCAGCGGCGAGAAGGGTAACGGAGAGCAGAAGGGCGAGGAGAAACCCAACGGGGACGGCGACCGGCGCCCGCGCCGTCCGGTGCCCAACATCGCGGAGATCCTCAAGAAGGGGCAGACGCTTCCGGTCCAGGTAACCAAGGAGCCCATCAGCACCAAGGGCTGCCGGGTCACCGCCCAGATTTCGCTCCCGGGCCGCTTCCTCGTGTATATGCCGTACGCGTCGAAGGTGGGCGTGAGCCGGAAGATCGAGAGCAAGGAACAGCGCGCCAAGCTGCGGGAGATGGTGGGCAAGCTGCTCCCGAAAGATGCCGGCGGCGTCATCGTCCGTACTGTCGCCGAGGGTGTCACGGAAGACCACTTCCGCCGGGAGATCGACGCCCTGCTCGCCCGGTGGCGCCGCATCAACCGCAAGAAGACGTTCGTCCGGCGCGCGCCGGCCCTCCTGGAGCGCGAGACCAGCCTCACCCGCGGGCTCATCCGCGACGTGTTCAGCTCCAAGGTGGACGCGCTGTGGGTGGACTCGCGCGAGCTCTACAACGAGATCGAGCAGTACCTGAGCCAGGTGGACCCCGAGCTGATGAGCCGGGTCCACCTGTACAGCGAGGCGACGCCGCTGTTCGACAAGTTCGACATCGAGGCGGAGATCCGGGACCTGTTCAAAGCCCGGTGCGAGCTGCCGACCGGCGGCTCGCTCGTGATCCAGCCGACCGAGGCGCTGGTGTCGATCGACGTGAACACCGGTCGCTACACCGGCAAGAAGGACCCGGAAAAGACCATCCTCCGCACCAACCTGGAAGCGGCGCGCGAGATCGCCCGCCAGATCCGCCTGCGCGACATCGGCGGCATCATCGTCTGCGATTTCATCGATATGGAGACCCGGGGCAACCGCGACAAGGTGCTCCAGGAGCTGCGCACCCACCTCGGCCGAGACCGGGCCCGCACCAAGGCGCTGGCCGTCTCGGAGCTCGGGTTGGTCGAGATGACCCGGCAGCGGGTGCGCCCGTCCTTGTGGCACTCGATGACCACCGAATGCCCCACCTGCGGCGGGTCCGGCCGGGTGTTCACCCCCGAAGTCGTGGCCCGGCGGCTGGAGCGGGCGATCCGGCGGGTCGGGCACGAGCGGCGAGAACCGCAGATCTCCGTGCGGCTCCACCCCGAGGTCGCGCTCTACCTCCTGGAAGAGGAGCCCAAGCTGCTCCAGCAGCTGCAGAAGGCGACCGGGATCGACCTGGAGCTTCGGGACGACCCCATGATGCGGCTCGACGAGTTCCGGCTGATGAGCCGGCCGGCCGGACGCGACGTGACCGAGCACTACGCGGTGGCCTGAGCCGGCCACCCTTGCCCAAACCGCTTCTGCCGACTACACTTCCGGGCTCTTGACGAACCCTTAGGCAGGCAGCAACCCATGTACGCCATCTTCCGGGCCGCGGGCAAGCAGTTCCGCGCCGAAAAGGGCAAGACGCTCCGCCTCCCCCGCATCGCCGCGGAGCCGGGCACCAAGCTCACCTTCGACGAGGTATTGCTCGCGTCGGACGGTGAGACCGTGCGGGCCGGCACGCCGCTGGTGAAGGGCGCCTCGGTCACCGCCGAGGTCGTGGCCGAGGGCAAGGAGCCCAAGATCTACGTATTCAAGTTCAAGCGCCGGAAGAACTACCGCCGGAAGACCGGCCACCGGCAGCACTTCACCGAGGTCCGGGTGACCGGCCTCAAGCTCGGCTGAGGATAGGATGGCTCACAAGAAGGGTGTCGGCTCGAGCCGGAACGGCCGGAACAGCAACCCGCAATATCTCGGCGTGAAGCGCTACGGCGGCGAGGTCGTGAGCGCCGGAAGCATCATCGTGCGCCAGCGCGGCACCCGGTTCCACCCGGGAAGGAACGTGCGCCGCGCCAACGACGACTCGCTTTTCGCGCTGGTGGACGGCGTGGTGAAGTTCGAGTTCAAGGACAAGAACCGACAGAAGGTCTCGATCTATCCGGTGACGGCGGCTTCGGCCTCCTGACCCGGCGCAGTCGGCGGCAGTAGAGAGTGGGGTGCGGAACTGGTTCCGCACCCCACTCATGCTTTATTTGAGGGTGGGAGGATCACACCATGGCACAGCTCTTCGACCGGCTCAACCAGGAGCTGGAAACGTTCGGCAAGCGCGCCCAGGCGGCGCTCGACGAAGGCAAGCTCCAGATCGAGCTGCTCCGGCACCGCCGGCAGCAGGATCGCGCCGCGCGCGAGCTGGGACTCCTGATACACCGGCGGGAACGGGGCGGGGAAGTGGACGCACGGCGGATCGACGCGGCGCTGCTCCGGCTCGACGATCTGGCCGCCGAGATCGACCGGCTGGAGGCGCGGCTCGCGGGGCGGCGGGAGCGGCGCGACGAGCCCGCGGCCGCGGCGCCGCAGGCGGCCGACGCTCGCTAGACTCCCGGTGGTTCCGCTCCGGCGCAGA
>DASWAI010000179.1:0-15219 GCA_036391215.1 Gemmatimonadales bacterium | reverse complement strand
CCGGGGTGATGCTCAAGATGGGGATCTACGGGCTGCTGCGGGTGATGAGCCTGCTGGGCGTGGTGCCGGCCTGGTGGGGCTGGACCCTGCTCGGCCTCGGGCTCGCGTCGGGCGTGCTGGGCGTGCTCTGGGCGCTGGCGCAGCACGATCTCAAGCGACTCCTGGCGTACCACAGCGTGGAGAACATCGGGATCATCCTGCTGGGGATGGGGGTGGGAGCACTGGGGATCACCTATCACGAGCCGGTGATCGCGGTGCTAGGGCTGACCGGGGCGCTGTTGCACACGCTGAACCACGCATTGTTCAAGAGTCTCCTGTTCCTGGGGGCGGGAGCGGTGGTGCGGGCGACAGGGACGCGGCAGCTGGACGAGCTGGGCGGGCTGGGGCGGCGGATGCCGCTGACGGCGCTGGCGTTCCTGGTGGGATCGGTGGCGATCGTGGGGCTGCCGCCGCTCAACGGGTTCGTGAGCGAATGGGTGGTGTTCCAGGCCCTCTTCCGGAGCGGCGCCGCCCCCGGCGTCCTCCGGGTCGCGATCGTGGCCGCGGCCGGGCTCGGCTTGATCGGCGGGCTGGCGCTGGCCTGCTTCACGAAGGTGGACGGCGTGGTGTTCCTGGGCCGGCCCCGCTCCGCTCCGGCGGCCCGGGCGACGGAGCGCGGGCCCGCGTCGGTCGGACCGATGCTGGCGCTCGCGGGGGCGTGCTTGGTGCTCGGCCTCTATCCGGCGCTCGCGGTCCGGCCAGCGGCCACCATCGCCCTGGGCCTGGCCGGAGCGGCGGAGGTTACGGGCCCGTGGCCGGCGGAGCTGGTCGCGGCGCTGCCGCTGGTGAGCCTGTTGGCTCTCGGGTTGATCGGCCTGGCCGTGCTGCTGTGGCTCGCCCGCGGGCGCGCCCTCGCGAGGTCGGCCGTCGAGACCGCTCCCACCTGGGCCTGTGCCGGAGCCGCCCTCACGCCCCGGATGCAGTACACGGCCTCCTCCTACGCCGCGCCGCTGCTGAGCGCGTTCCAGCCGGCCGCGGGCGTCGCCGTCCAGCTGGACGCGACGGCCTTCCACACGCACCCGATCGATCTGGTGCTCGACGGCGTGGTCATTCCGGCGTGGCGGAGAATCGGGCGCGCCGCCCGGGAGGCCCGTCTGCTGCAGGCCGGCCGGCTTCGCTGGTATCTCGTCTACGTGATACTCACGCTGCTCGCCCTGCTCGTCTACCTCGGCGGCACCCGGGGGGCGCGATGACCGCGGCACAGGTCGTCACGCTGCTGGCGGTGCTGCTCGGGGCGCCGGCGCTGCCCGGCATCGCCACCCGCACGAAGTCATTCCTCACCGGGCGCCGCGGCCCGCCGGTGCTCCAGCTCTACTCCGATCTGGCCAAGCTCGCGCGCAAAGGAACGGTGTACAGCCGGACCGCGACCCTCTTGTTCCGGGTCGCCCCCGTGGCGCTCACCGCCAGCGTGCTCACCGCGGCGCTCCTGCTCCCGCTCGACGGCCGGGCCTCGCTCTTCGGGTTCACCGGTGACCTGGTGGCGTTCGCGGGGCTGCTCGCCCTGGGGCGCTTCGCGCTGGTGCTCGCGGGGCTCGACACCGGATCCAGCTTCGAAGGCATGGGGGCGAGCCGGGAGGTGACCGTCGCCGCGTTCGCGGAGCCCGCGCTGCTGTTGTCGCTCACGGTGCTCGTGCTCGCGACCCGGAGCCTCTCGCTGGGCGGCATGCTGGGCACGCCGCTGGCCGCGGCCTGGCCGGCGGCGGCGCCCTCGCTCGTGCTCGCCGGCGCGAGCCTGTTCATGCTGCTGCTGGCCGAGAACGCCCGGGTGCCGATCGACGATCCGGCGACCCACCTCGAGCTGACCATGATCCACGAGGTGATCGTCCTGGACCACAGCGGGCCCGACCTGGGCCTGATCCTGTACGCGGGCGCGGTCAAGTTCGCCCTGTTCGGAGCGCTGGTGGTGAGCGTCCTGGTCCCGCGGGGCCGGTTCGAGCCGTGGGTCGCGGGGGCGATCCTGCTCGCGGGGCTGGCGCTCATCGCGGTCCTGGTCGGCGTCATCGAGGCCGCGATGGCGCGTCTCCGCATGGACCGGCTGCCGCAGTTCCTCGTGGCGGCGGCCGCCCTCGCCGGCTTCGGCGTGATCCTCCTCCTGCGCTAGGGCCATGACCGACCTCTCCGACCTGCTGCTGCTGCTCGTGGTGCTGACGGACTTCTGGGTCCTCGGGACGACCCGGCTGAGCTCGACGATCCGCGCGGCCGCGATCCAGGGCGCCCTGCTGGCGGCGTTGCCGATGGCGCTGCACCCCGCCTTCTCGATCCACCTGATCGGTCTGGGTCTGGGGACGCTGCTGGTCAAGGCGATCGTCCTGCCGGGCTTCCTCCAGCGCGCCATCCGCGAGGCCTCGGTGCGGCGGGAGGTCGAGCCGGTGATCGGGTTCACCGCCTCGGTGTGCCTCGGGGCCGTGGCGGTGGCGTTGTCGTTCGCGGTGGCTCAGCGGCTGCCGCTGCCGGAGGAGCAGACCGCGCTCCTGGTGCCGGTGGCCCTGGCCACGGTGATCGTGGGACTGATCGTGCTGACGACCCGGAGCAAGGCGCTCACGCAGGTGGTGGGCTACCTGATCCTGGAGAACGGGATCTACGTGTTCGGGCTGAGCCAGGCGGAACGGGTCCCGTTCCTGGTGGACGTGGGGGTGCTGCTCGACGTGTTCGTCGGCGTGTTCATCATGGGCATCGTCGTGTTCCACATCAATCGCGAGTTCGATTCGCTGAGCTCGGCGCGGCTGACGGAGCTCAAGGACTGATGCGTCTCGCGAGCCTGGTCTTCCTCCCGCTGGTGGCCGCCGCCGCGGCCTACGCCCATCGCTCGCCCCGGTTCCGGGGCGCCTGCCTGCTCGTCGCCGCGTTTGCCCATGTCGCGCTGCTGGCGTCGCTCTGGATCGTGCCCGGCGGTCCGGCCTTCAGCGGCTGGCTCGCGGTGGACGCGCTCGGGCTGGTCATCCTCACGGTCGTGAGCGTGCTGTTCGCGGTCGTGGCGGTCTACGCCGTCGGCTACCTGGGCGCCGAGAGTCCGAGGGGCGGCCGGGCCTTCGTGAGCTGCCTGCTGGCCTTTCTGGCGACCACGTCGCTCGTGGCGCTGAGCCACCACATGGCACTGCTCTGGGTGGGGATGGAGGCGACGACCCTGGCGCTGGCGCCGCTGGTGTACCACCGGCACGACCGGCGCTCCCTGGAGGCCGTCTGGAAGTACCTGGTCCTGTCGTCCGTCGGCATCGCGCTGGCGCTGCTGGGAACGTTCTTCCTGGCGGCGGCTCAGGTGCAGGGGCGTCCGCTCCTGATCGAGGACCTGATGAGCGGGGCGAAGACGCTCCAGCCGGGGCTCCTGCGCGCGGCGTTCGTCTTCCTGCTGGTCGGGTTCGGGACGAAGATGGGGCTCGCGCCGCTGCACGCCTGGAAGCCGGACACGTACGGCGAGGCGCCCAGCCTGGTCGGGTGCCTCATGGCCGGGGCGCTGACCAGCTGCGCGTTCCTGGGGCTCGCGCGCGTGGCGCAGGTCATGACGGCGGCCGGGCAGGCGGCCTTCATGCAGCCGCTGCTGCTCGCGTTCGGCCTCTTCTCGCTGCTGGTGGCCGCGGCCTTCATGATCGGGCAGACCGACCTCAAGCGGCTGCTGGCGTACTCCAGCGTGGAGCACATGGGGTTACTGGTGCTGGGGCTCGGGCTCGGCGGCACCGGCGTCTGGGGCACGGTGCTCCACGTGCTCAACAACGGCCTCACCAAGGGCCTCATGTTCCTGACCGTGGGGAACATCGTGCTGGTGACCGGCACCTCCCACGCGCCCTCGATGCGGGGGGTGCTGCGTCAGGTCCCCGTGTCCGGTGTGCTGCTCCTGGCGGGCCTGTTCGCCGTCACCGGGTCGCCGCCCTTCGGGCTGTTCATCAGCGAGTTCACCATCCTCGGCGCGGCGATCGGACAGGGGCATCCCTGGATCGGCGTCAGCACCGTCGTGCTGCTCGCGGTGATCTTCGTCGGCATGGCCCGCACGATCCTCGAGGTGCTCTACGGGGAGCCGGTCGGCCCGGCGCCGGGGCCGCGGGAAGGGCGCCTGCGGCTGAGCGGGCCGATCTTCCTCGCGCTGGTGGTCCTGCTCCTGGGCGTGTATCTGCCGCTCCCGCTCCGGGACGTGCTCGCGCGGGCGTCGCGCTCGCTCGGCGGGGCGGTGCCGTGACCGGGCTGGAGGAGCTGGGCCTCAGAAACCGGCGCGCGGTGCCGCTGGCGGCGGTGCCGCCCGAGCCGGTGGAGCGCTTCCGCCAGCGGGTGATCGACGCGGTGGGGCGGGGCTGGCGGCTGATCGCGTTCTTCGGCACGCCCGACCGCGGGGGACGGACCCTGCTGCTCGCGCTGCTGGCGGAGGACGACACCGGCGCCCTGGGCGCCTGCGCCACGCTGGTGGGCGACTCGTATGCGGCGCTCACGCCGGACTGCCCCCAGGCCCACCTGTTCGAGCGGGAGATCGCGGAGCAGTGCGCCGTGCGCCCGGAGGGCCATCCATGGCTCAAGCCCGTTCGCCGCCATCCGCCGGACCACGCGGCGGCCGCGGCGGATCGGTCCGGGTTCGACCGGGAGGGCTACGAGTTCTTCCAGATCGCCGGGGAGGAGGTCCACGAGGTGGCCGTCGGCCCAGTGCACGCCGGCATCATCGAGCCCGGCCACTTCCGGTTCCAGGCGCACGGCGAGAAGGTGCTCTCCCTCGAGATCATGCTCGGCTACCAGCACCGGGGGGTGGAGCGGCTGCTGGAGACCGAGGAGCGGCTCCGGGCGGTGCTGGTGGCGGAGTCGATCGCGGGAGATACGGTGATCGGGCACGCCGGCGCCTGTTGCGCCGCGATCGAAGCGCTCGCCCGGAGCCGCAAGACGCCCCGCGCGCAGACGATCCGGGGGATCGCGCTCGAGCTGGAGCGCCTGGCCAATCACATCGGCGATCTCGGGGCGATCGCGGGCGACGTGGCCTACCAGCCCGCGGCGGCCTATTTCGGGCGGATGCGGGGCGAGTGCCTCAACCTGCTGATGACGATCTCGGGCAATCGCTACGGCCGGGGCCTGGTCCGGCCGGGCGGCGTCGCGTTCGACATCACGCCGGCCATGGCGAGCGAGGCCCGCGACCGGCTGACCCGGCTCCGGGAGGAGCTCATCCCCGTCGCCGATCTGATGCTGGGCAACGCGTCGGTGCAGGCCCGACTGGAAGGCGTGGGCGCGCTCTCCAAGGAGAAGTGCCTCGAGCTGGGAATCGTGGGGCCACCGGCGCGGGCCTGCGCGGTCCCCCGCGACGTGAGATACGAGCATCCGTTCGGCGTCTTCCGCTTCGCGCACATCCCGGTCTCGACCGCCTGGGCGGGCGACGTGCTGGCGCGCTGTCTCGTGCGGCGGCTGGAGATCCTGCGCTCGCTGGAGTTCGTGCTCGAGCAGCTCGGCGGCCTGCCGGGAGGCGCCCCCCGGGTGGAGTGCGGGGCGCTCCGGCCGGCGGAGCTGGCGGTCGCGATGACCGAGGGGTGGCGCGGGGAAATCGTGCACGCCGTCGTCACCGATGACGCCGGCGCCGTCCGCCGGCACAAGGTGGTCGATCCGTCGTTCCACAACTGGAGCGCCGTCGCCGCGGTGCTGCCGGGGAACCAGATCTCCGACTTCCCGCTCTGCAACAAGAGCTTCAACCTCTCCTACGCGGGGCACGATCTCTGATGCTCGAGTTCCTGCGCGCACGGCTGACACAGGGGACGCGGACCTCTCCCTTCCCGGAGGGCGGGGCCGACTTTCCGGAGCGGTTTCGCGGGCGGCCCACGTTCGACCGAGCCCGGTGCGACGGGACCTGTGGCGGATGCCCGGCGGGGCCGTCGGCGCTCCTGACCCGCGCCGCCGACGGAGGCATCCAGCTCGATGCGGGCGCCTGCCTGTTCGCGCCGGAGGAGGCGGCCGCCTGCGACAACGGCGCGCTCGCGTTCACGCAGGACTATCGTCTCGCGAGCCGCTCGCGCTCCGGTCTGGTGAGCCCCGACGGGGAGATCGAGCTGGCCCGGGCGCTCGACGGGCGGATGCGGAGCCTGTTCGGCCGGTCGCTGCGGCTTCGCTCGGTGGCGGCGGGGAGCTGCAACGGGTGCGAGGCGGAGCTGGTCGCCCTCGGCAACGTGGTCTTCGACCTGGCGCGGTTCGGCATGCAGTTCGTCGCGTCACCGCGTCACGCGGACGGTCTCGTCATCACCGGGGCCGTGAGCCGGAACATGCGGTCGGCGCTCCACCGGACGTGGGAGGCGACTCCCGAGCCGCGGCTCGTGATCGCCGTCGGGGCCTGCGCCATCAACGGGGGACCGTTCCGGGGCAGCCCCGAGGTCTCGGACGGCGTGCCCGACAAGATCCCGGTGGACCTCTGGGTGCCCGGGTGCCCGCCTCATCCTCTGACCGTGCTCGACGGTCTCCTGCGCCTGCTCGGGCGCCTCGAGGACGGCCGGGCGCGCGGCTCCTGAGCGAGGAGGATCCATGCCCGGACGGCGTGCCGCCCTGGTGATTCGCCGGGACCAGATCCTGAAGGCCGCGTACGACGTGGCCTCGCGGAAGGGGCTGGAGGGGCTGACGGTGCGCCTGGTCGCATCGAGGGCGCGGCTCAGCGCCGGGCTCGTCCTCTTCCACTTCAAGAGCCGGGATCAGCTGATCGTCGCGCTGCTCGATTGGCTGCTGGCGACGACCACGATCCTGCGGGTGGGCCCCGAGATCGCGGGCATCGCCTCGCCGCTCGACCGGCTCCTGGCCCTGCTGCGCCAGGAGATGGACCGCCTGGCCGCCGAGCCGCGGCGCATACGCCTGTTCTTCGAGTTCTGGGTGCTCGGCGGCCGCCATCCGGAGATCGCCGCGAAGATGCGCGGGGAGTTGGCGCGCTACCGGGAGGCGTTCCGTCCCATGGCGGAGGAGGTACTCGTGGCCGAGCCCGACCGCTTCTCCGACGTCACGCCCGACGGCCTTGCGGCGGTGGCGGTGAGCTTCATCAAGGGGTGTGCCGTCCAGTCGATGCTCGACCCGAAGCGGTTCGCCATCGTGGAATACCTGGCCGCCGCCGAAGCGCTGCTCGGCGCGCTCAGGGCGCGCCCGCCGGCTCGCCGCGGCGCAGCAGGCCGTCAATGGCGACCAGCAGCTGGATGATCGTTACCGGGGTCTGGAGGATGGACTCCGCCGATGGGTCGATGCCGTAGATCGGTAGCGCGTCGGCCCGGCTCTCCACCAGGCGAATGCAACGGATGCCGGGGCGGCGCCAGGCCGCCTCCTGCACGATGTCCCAGGCGGGCATGCCGCGGAGCCCGCGGTCGGCGAGGACGAGATCGATGCGGGGCGCCTCCCGGAGCTGCGTCAGGAAGGCGTGACGCGTGTCCGCGGTGAGCACGTCGAAGCCCTCCTCGGCGAGGAGCCTGGTCAGCACCTCACCGAGGGAGTCATGCCGCTCCGCGAGCAGGATCGTCGGGAGTTTCGGCGCCCGCGCCCGTCCCCACATGGTCCGCTGCCTCTGCCGGTTTCGAAGGGCCCATAACGTACACGTCCATCACCGACTCGGATAGACGCCGCGGCCTGCCGGTGGACTTGGAGGCCGAACGGGTCATCGGCGTGCGCCGGCGGCGAGCTGCTCGATGAGAGCGGCGGCGCGGGCGAGCACGGCCTGCTCCTCCGGGCCCAGCTTCGCCAGAGGCCGCGCGAGCGCCTCGACCCGGCGGGCGCGCCCGGCTTCGAGCAGCGCCCGGCCCCGGGCGGTCGCCCGGATGCGCGTGACGCGGGCGTCGCCCGGGTCCGCCTGGCGGGTGACGAGGCCGTCCGCCTCCAGGCCGTTCACCAGGCGGGTCATGGTCGGTGCGCGGACCTGCTCCGCCGCGGCGAGCTGGCCGAGGGTGACCGGGCCGCCGCCGAAAACGAGGACCGAGAGGGCGGAGAGCCGGGGCGCGCTCAGGCCGGTGGCGGCGTCCTCGCGCCGGAGCCAGCGGAGCAGGTGGATGGCGGCGGAGTGGAGGCGGTCGGCCAGCTCGGCCTCCCGGGGTCTTGCGCGCTTCGGCGGCATGTCGTAAGGTAGGTGATAGTTAGCTAGGCTAATTAGTATCGCTAACGATATCGCCGTCTCCGCGGACGCGCAAGCCGCGGGCGGCCTCCCAGCCCGGAGCGAGCCATGGCACCCACCGCGCCGTCCCCCGCCACCGCCGAACCCCGGCTCCGCCGGATCGGCCAGATCGCCATCGTCGTGCAGGACCTCGAGCGCGCCGTCCGCTTCTATCGCGACGCGCTCGGCCTCGCGTTCCTGTTCCAGGCGCCGCCCGGCCTCGCGTTCTTCGACTGCGGCGGCGTGCGGCTCATGCTCACCCTGCCCGAGGGGCCGGAGGAGGGCCGGGGCACGTCCATCCTCTACTACGTCGTGGACGATATCGCGGGCGCGCACGCGGCGCTGGCGGCGCGGGGAGTGGAGTTCCTGAACGCGCCGCGCGTGATCGCGCGGATGCAAGACCACGATCTCTGGATGGCGGCCTTGCGCGACAGCGAGGGGAACCTGCTGGAGCTGATGTGCGAGGTGCGAGGTGCGGGCGGCCGGGCTTAGGGTCCGGCCGTCGTCGTGGCCAGGCACTCGATCTCGACCCGGCCGCCCAGCGCCAGCCCGCTCGTGCCGAAGGCGCTCCGGGCCGGCCGGTGCTTGGGGAAGTAGGTGACGTACACCTGGTTCATGTCGGCCCACTCCCGGATGTCGGCCAGCATGACCGTGCATTTGACCACCCGGTCGAGCGACGATCCGTTGGCCTCGAGCAGCCGCTTGATGTTCTCCAGCGCCTGTCGCGTCTCCGGGCCGATACCGCCGGTCACGACCTTGCCGGTGCTGTCGGTGCCGAGCTGCCCGGAGAGGTAGAGCATTGGGCCCACGCGCACGGCGGCGGAGAAGGGGCGCTCCACCGGGCCGGGCATCGGGACGTAGTGCGCCTCCGGCGCCGGCGGCTTCTCGCAAGCGGCGGCGAGCGCCGCGCCGAGGATCCAGATGGGAACCAGCCGCATGGTGCCTCGGGGTTGGCTTGGGTCTGTGGGGCGGGGATGGCCCGGGTCACCGGCCGGCCGCCAGCTCGCCCCGCCGCGCCATGCGCGCCGCGTGCTCCGCGGCGCGGAAGGCCAGGGCCTGGATGGTCATGGTCGGCTGCCCGCGGCCCGAGGTGACGAAGCTGCTCCCGTCCACGATGAACAGGTTGGGCACGTCGTGGGTCCGGTTCCAGCGGTCCACCACCGAGGTGCGGCGGTCGTTCCCCATGCGGCAGGTGCCGAGCAGGTGAACCACCGGGAAGTGGCGCTCGAGCGGGAACGGCCAGCGGCGCGCGGCGCCCGCCGCCTCCAGCAGGTCCATCGAGCGGTCGCGGAACCAGGCCATGAGCCGCTCGTCGTTGGGGTGCTCCTTGAACGTCATCCGGATCGCGGGGAGTCCCCACGCGTCGGTGACCGTGGGATCGAGCGAGATCGAGTTGCTCGCGACCGGGAGCTGGGTGGTGTGTCCGAACGCGTAGAGCGTGCGGGTGAACGAGTCGCGCAGCAACCGCTTGTATTCCGGCCCCCAGGTCGGGCCGTCGGCGGGCAAGCCGCGCAGGGCGAAGCCGATCGGCTCGAAGAAGAACCGGAAGTCGAATCCGCCGCCGCCCGCGATGCCGAGCTTCGGGTCCACCTCGTAGAAGTCCTGGATCACGCGGGTGTCCACCATGCCGCGGTAGCCGTTCACCTCGTGCTCGAACGCGCCGCCGGCGATCCCCGCTCCGTTGAACATGATGTGCTTGCCCACGACGCCGCTCGAGTTGGCGAGCCCGTCGGGGAAGCGGTTCGACTTGGACATGAGCAGGAGCCGGGGCGTCTCCGCCCCATTCGCGCAGACGAACACCGCCCGGGCCCGCTGGAAGACCTCCCGCCGGTCGGCGTCGAAGTACTTGACGCCGAGGGCACGGCCGTGCCGGTCGAGCTCGATCTTCCGCACGTAGCTCGAGGGCCGGACCTCGCAGCGGCCGGTGGCGAGCGCCTCCGGGATCATGGTCGCCAGGGTGCTCGACTTGGCCCGCACTTCGCAGCCGTAATACATGCAGAAGCCGCACTGGATGCACCCCGGCCGGCCGCGGTAGGGCTGAGACAGGATCGCCATCGGGGCGGGGAACGCGTGCCAGCCGAGCTTCCGGGCGGCGCGCTCCATGAGCACGCCGATCGACTTGGGCGGCAGCGGCGGCACCGGGTAGCCCCGGGTCCTCGGCGGCTCGAACGGATTCGCGTCCGCCTGTCCGGAGACGCCGATCTCCCACTCGACCCTCGTGTAGTACGGCTCGAGGTCGGCGTAGGTGATCGGCCAGTCGGCGAGGTCGGCCCCCTCGACCGGGCCCTTCCGGCTCCGCTCGATGAAGTCGATCTCGTGGAAGCGCCAGTAGTTCGCGGTGAAGTGGACCGACCCGCCGCCCACCATGCGCCCGTACTGGAGGGCGGGCTTGACCTTCGCCTGCTCCGCCTCCGACGTCCGGAAGGTGTTGGGGTGCTCGCGGTGGTTGTTGGTGAGCGACTCCAGCTGCATCACCGCCACCTCGTCGTGCTTGAAGTCGGTCTCCCGGAGAAAGGGCCCCTGTTCCAGCACGACGACGCTCAGGCCCGCGCGGGCCAGCTCGCGCGCCACCACGCCGCCGGCGGCGCCGGCCCCCACGACCACGAAGTCCACCGGCTTGGCGTGCGGGAACCGGGGGCCGGGTGGCAACGGCGCCAGGGGACCTCCATGGTGATGCGACGGCGAAGGCTCGTGGCCGCGGGCCGGGAATCGGATCGGCATCGAGGGCGGCGCCGCCTCAGCCCCGCCGCGCGCCGGCGCCCAGCTCGCCCCGGCGCGCCATCCGCGCGGCGTGCTCGGCGGCCCGGAAGGCGAGGGCCTGGATGGTCATGGTGGGCTGGCCGCGGCCGGAGGTGACGAAGCTGCTTCCGTCCACCAGGAAGAGGTTGGGCACGTCATGCGTCCGGTTCCAGCGGTCCACCACCGAGGTGCGGCGGTCGTTCCCCATGCGGCAGGTCCCGAGCAGGTGCACCTCGGGCCACACGCGACCCACGGGGAAAGTCCACGTCGTCGTCGCTCCCGCGGCCTCGAGCAGGTCGACCGTGCGGTCGCGGAACCAGGCCATGAGCCGCTCGTCGTTCGGGTGGTCCTTGAACGTCATCCGGATGGCGGGGAGGCCCCAGGCGTCGGTGACGTGGGGATCGAGCGAGATCGTGTTGGAGGCGACCGGAAGCTGGCTCAGGTGCGCCAGGGCGTACACCGTGCGGGTGTAGTAGTCGCGGAGCATCCGCTTGTACGCCGGGCCCCAGGCCGGCGCATCGGGCCCGAGGCCGGAGAGGGCGAAATCGATCGGGGGGAAGTCGAAGCGAAAGTCGAATCCGCCGCCGCCCCAGAGTCCCAGTTTCGGGTCCAGCTCGTAGGTGTCCTGGATCACGCGGGTGTCCACCATCCCGCGGTAGCCGTTGATCTCGCGCTCGAAGAGCCCGCCCGAGAAGGAGTAGCAGTTGAACATGATGTGCTTTCCCACGGCACCGCTGGAGTTGGCGAGGCCGTCGGGAAAGAGGTGCGACTTCGACATGAGGAGGAGCCGGGGCGTCTCCGCGCCGTTGGCGCAGACGAACACCGCCCGGGCCCGCTGGAAGATCTCCCGCTTCTCCGCGTCGAAGTACTTCACGCCCATGGCGCGGCCGCGGCGGTCGAGCTCGATCTTCCGCACGTAGCTCGAGGGCCGAACCTCGCAGCGGCCGGTGGCCAGGGCCTCGGGGATCATGGTCGCGAGGGTGCTCGACTTGGCGCCGACCTCGCAGCCGAACCTCTCGCAGAAGCCGCACTGGATGCAGGCCGGCCGCCCCCGATACGGTTGCGAGAGAATCGCCATCGGGGCGGGGAACGCGTGCCAGCCGAGCTTTCGCGCGGCGCGCTCGGTGAGCACGCCGGACGGCTTGATCGGGAGCGGCGGGACGGGGTAGGGGCGGCTGCGCGGGGGATCGAACGGATTGGCGCCGGCCAGGCCGGAGACGCCCACCTCCCACTCGACCCTGGTGTAATACGGCTCCAGCTCGGCGTAGGTGAGGGGCCAGTCGGCCAGGTCGGCGCCCTCCACCGGTCCTTTGCGGCCCCGCTCGATGAAGTCGATCTCGTGGAAGCGCCAGTAGTTGGCGGTGAAGTGGACCGAGCCGCCGCCCACCATCCGGCCGTACTGGATGACGGGCAGGAGCTTCGCCTCCTCGGCCTCCGACTCGCGGAAGGTGTTGGGGTGCTCCCGGTGGTTGTTGGTGAGCCCCTCCAGCCGGACCACGCCCAGCTCGTCGTGCTCGAAGTCGGCAGCCTTGTGGTGGGGACCCTGCTCCAGCACCACCACGCTCAAGCCCGCGCGGGCGAGCTCGCGGGCCACGACGCCGCCGGCCGCGCCCGCGCCGACGACCACGAAGTCCACGGGCGCGGGATTACTCGCCCCGCGCCGCATCGCTGTCGTAGTAGCCGAACGGCGGCTGCCAGGCGTAGCGGTCCTCGAATCCGATGAGCTTCCAGCCGACCTTGCCTGCGTTGCCGCCGTACTCGGGGTTGGAGAGGAATCCGCTGACGGTGGCGGTGCGCGCCGCCTCGAAGAACTCGGAGCGCTCGCTCTGGAGCTGCGTGAGGAGCGCTGTCTGGTCGCCGGCGGGAAGGTCCGCGAACGCCGCGACGCCGGGATGCGCCTTCGCGACCCGGCCGTTCAGGTCGGCCAGGCCCTGCTGGAAGAGCGGCAGCTGGTCGCTCGCGAAGGTGGCCAGGCCTCGATCGATGAAGTCGATGACCCGGGCCTCCCGCGCGCCGGGCGCGTCATCGGTGGGGATGACGAGCGCGGCGACGGCCTCGACGTCCCGGAGCTCGGCGGCGGTCAGGGCGCCGGCGGGAGGCATGGGCGGCGCGGCGCCCGTCGCCGGGCCGGCATCGAGGGCGGCCGCGTGGCGCCAGGCGCCGGCCATCCACGTGGCGGCGATGCCCGAGGCCATCGCGCTCACGAAGTGCCGGCGGGAGAACGGATTCATCGTCATCGGGTTCGGGGGCTCCGGCCGGGAGGACCCGGCAAGTGTGCATTGGGCGAGAGGGGTTGTCCAGAGCGGCGCGACCGTCCCTCTAGGCGCCGGGTGACGCCGAGCTCAAGGCCTTGACCAGATCGTACCAGAACTGGGCCGCCTGGTGGAACTCCTTCACGCCCACCCGCTCGTCCCGCCCGTGCGCGCGAATGTCGTCGATCGGCTCGAAGATCGCGCCCACGCCGTAGGTGGGAATGCCGGCGTTCCGGGTGTGGAGGCCGTCGGTGGCGCCGGTGGACATCTCGGGCACCACGGCGACGCCGGGCCATTCGCGGGCCACCAGGCGCTCGACCGGCCGCATGATGTCGGCCCGGAGCGGCGACGCCGGGCTCGGCACGGGCGGCGCGACGCGGGAGAAGTGGATCGCCGTGTCCGCCACGACGCGCCGGAGCACCGCCTCCACGCTGTCCGGGGGGTCGTCCGGCAGCATGCGGCAGTTCACCGTCGCTCGCGCCAGCTGGGGCAAGGCGTTGTCCGCGTGGCCCGCGAAGAGGCGGGTGGCGACGCAGGTGGTCCGGAGGATCGAGTTGTAGAGCGGCACCGCCGAGAGCCGGCGGGCGGCGGCGGCGTCGCCCGAGCGGGCGACGGCGCGCATGTCGGCCGCGACTTTCGCCGGCTGGACGGCGGCCGCCCGGGTGAAGAACGCGCGGGTGGTCTCGTTGAGGCGGACCGGGAAGGCGAACTTCTCCAGCCGCGCCAGCCCATCGGCCAGCCGGTAGATCGCGTTGTCCGGCTCGGGGATCGAGCTGTGCCCGCCCTTATTGCGCACCTCGAGCTGGAACGTGAGGTACACCTTCTCCGCGGTCTGGACGGTGAAGCTGACCGCCTTGCCGGCCTGCAGCTGGCCGCCGCCGCCGTCGGTGTTCAGCGCGAAGTCGGCGTCCACGAGGTCGCGGTGCTCCTTCAGGAGCCAGGCGATGCTCGCGCTCGTGGTCTCCTCGTCCGCGGTGAGGACCATGATGAGGTCGCGGTCGGGGACGTAGCCCTCCCGCTTGTAGCGGAGGAACATCGCTACCAGGGTCGCAACCCCCGCCTTGTTGTCGCTGGAACCGCGGCCGTAGTAATAGCCGTCCAGCTCGCGGAACTTGAAGGGGTCGAACGACCAGTCCTCCTTCCGCGCGTCCACCACGTCCATGTGCGCCATCAGCAGGATGGGCTTGAGCCCGCCGGAGCGCCCGCGGTAGCGGACGATCAGGCTCTGGTGCTTCGGCTCGTAGCCCAGGATGTGGATGTCGCTGTCGGGAATGCCGGCGGCGGCGAGCCGGCTCGCCATGGCCTTGGCCGATTCCGCGGTGTGGCCGGCGGAGTCGCTGGTGTTGATGTCGATCAGCTGCTCCAGGATCTCGCGCTCGAGCGCCCGGGGATCGGAGGTCTGGGCGGAGAGGGCCGCGGGCAGCGCGGCAGCGGACAGGGCGAAGGCGATCTGTCGAACGAGGCGCATGGGACCGGGGCAGAGGCGGACGTTGGGTTGGGGGACGGGCGGAAGATCGCGGGGCGGGGCCGCGACGTCCAGCGGGCGCGGCGCCGGTCACGCGGGGGTCACCCGCCGCCCACCGAGTAGCGGGTCCGGAGCACGTCGACGTGGTGCAGCTCGTGCCCCGCGATGATGTGCGCCAGGGCGCGGACGGTGACGCGCTGCCCGTTGGCGACGCCCCAGCGGGTCCAGGCGGCCTCGGGCAGCCCGCCGAGCAGCGCGGCCGTCGCCGCGCGGACGGCCTCGAACTCGCCCAGCACGTCCGCCATGGAGCGGCGCTCGAACTCGCCGGCCGGGACGTAGACGTTCTCGTCGAAGCCGGCCATGGGCGTCTCGTCGCCCCGCCCGATGCGGAGCGCCCGGTAGGTGAAGACCCGCTCGGCGTCGCAGAGGTGGCCCAGCACCTCGATCACGCTCCACTTGCCGGGCGCGTAACGGTAGCGGGCCTTCGCCGCGTCGAGCGGCCGGAGCAGTGCGCCGGTCTCGCTGATCTGGCGCCGGAGGCGGGCCAGGACGTCGCCGGCCGGCACGCGGGCGACGTAGCCCGCATAGTGAGGGGCGTATTCGCCGGGGGCCGGCGCGATCGTGGGTGCGGTCATCTGGTATTCCGGTGGCTCGGGACGCTG
>DASWAI010000178.1:0-4029 GCA_036391215.1 Gemmatimonadales bacterium | reverse complement strand
CTCATCGGCGCGGCTCGTGACCGCGGCCCCGGCGAACCACTCCAGCGACCATTGGGAGCAGAGCTTCTTCCTCGCGCTGGGGAATGGTGTTCGCCCCGGGGAGCTCTCGTCCCGGCTGGAGGACGTGGCGCCGACCGTGCTGCACGCTCTGGGACAGCCGGTGCCCGACGACTACGACGGGCGAGTGCTCCCGATCTTCGCGGACGATGCGGTAGCTTGAAGACCCTGGGGGGCCGGCGTGCGGGGACTATCGGCCCCGCAGCGCCGGGGTCTTGGCGCGGCTGATGGAGAAGACGTAGGCCGCGACGCTGCGCACCTGAGCCGAATCCAGAGTGCCGGGACCACGCATCGGCTTCGGATCGGCCTGGGGGTTCGGCGCGCCCCAGCCGGCGTGCCGGGTGATATGCAGGAGCCAGGCGAACGTCCCGTCGCCCAGCTTCCAGCGGCCGGTGGTCAGCGAGGGTCCGTCCGCCGTGCCGGCTCCGTCGTCGCCGTGGCAGGGCGCGCAACCGCCGGCGCCATGAAAGAGAGCCCGCCCGTCGGCGATGGTCGCCGGGGTGACATCGGCGGCAGGCGCTCTTCGGCCTTGCGCCTGGAGAGGGCCCGCGATGCCGATCAGGACGACACCCGCGGCCAGCGGGGTCCAGCGAGGTGGCGGCAACATCCGAGGCTCCAGCGTTGGGTTCGCCTCCATAGTGAGCGCCGGGGCATGAAAGGGTCATGAAAGAAGGGCGAACCTGCCGGCTCGGCGCGGCGGCTGCCTGGCTGATCGGCTTCGCGGCGTTCGCCACCGGCGCCGTGGCGCAGCTCCCGGACCAGTCGTTCGAGGTCGTGCCCGAGACCGCCCATGCCACGGTGGGCGATCCCGTCTCGCTCCGTTTCCGCGTGCGGCTCGACCAGGGTGACGTGCTCTATGACAGCGTGCCCAAGCCCGTCTCGGAGCTGCCGGGAGGCGTCCGCATCCTCTCGGTCGAGAAGCTTGAGCGCGGGCCGGATCGCATCTATACCGGCCGCGCGCGGATAGCCTTCTATCGCCCCGGTCGGCACGCGGCACCGGTGTTCGGCCTGCCATTCATGCGCTCGGTGAAGGGCCTCACGCGGGGCCTCCTGACGAGCGACTCCGCGTTCGTCGAGATCGACCCGGTGGCCCCGCCGGGAAATCCGTCGCTCAAGGACATCAAGCCGATCGTGCGCCAGCGGGGCCCCGGTCCGCTATTCGCTGCCGGCCTCCTGGCCACCGTTCTCGCCGCGGCGGTTGCCTGGCTGTTCCGCCGGCGCAGGCGTCTCGCTGCGCCCGTCGTGCCAGTGATTCCCAAGGCGCCGGTCGCGGATCTCGCGCCGTACGACCGGGCCGTCGCGCGGCTGGAGCAGATCCGGGCCGGGACGTGGCCCGGTCCCGGGAACGTGGATGGCTACTACGAGGCCGTCGCCGATACGCTCCGGCGCTATCTGGAGGACGCCTACGGCGTCCCCGCCCTCACGCACACCACCGCCGAGCTGCTCCAGGCCCTGCCGCCCGCGCTGGGCGAGGCCGGACTCGGCGAGCGCGGCGCCGCCGTCCTCGTCGAGGCCGACCTGGTGAAGTTCGCGCGGGAGCAGCGCGACGCCCGGGCCGGACACGCGTTCGCCGGCGAGGCGCGGGCGCTGCTCGATGCATGGCACGCGGCCGGTTCCTCGACGCGAACCGGCCCGCGCGCAGCCTGATTCCCTTCGGATAGTCGCGGGCCGAAAACCGAAAGCACCTGGACTGGATTGCCCAAGTGCTCCGGCGAAGGACCAGCCCCGAATTCATTCCTCGATCATTTACACGTGCTGCTGAGGTGCTTGAGCGTGGTGACCGTCAGGCTCCCGCCCGGCATCGCGGCCTCGCCGCTCTTGGCGGGCGGCGCGGGTGCTGCGTTGGTGTCCTTGAGTGCGCCCGTTTCCGTGCCGGCCGCCGTCCCGGTGACCGCCACCTTGTGGCCGACATGCTCGCTGAGCTTCACCGTCGGGCTGGTCAGCGTATACGTCTTCCCGTCGGCGCTCTTGAGCGTATACGTGTCCTTGGCCGTTCCCTTTTCGAGGCAGCCCGTGAGCGGTGCGGGCTGCTGGGCCGGCCCGAGGCGACGAGCGGGCGCGATCGTGCCTTCCGGAGAGGAAAATCCCGCGACCAGGAGCCCGCCCGCGGCGGCCAGCAATGCCTTCGATATGCCGAACATGGTTACCTCCGTAACGCACCATGTGTGAGACTCGTGCGCTGCGGTCGCGGCATGGGTGCGCCTGCGACACCGCGACCAGTGCCCCGGCGGGATATCCCGCGATTGCAGGTGGGCACATCGTAAATGTATCCGACCCCGGCCCCCGGTTGGCAACGGCGAGAGTGAGGTTCTGCCAGTCGAGCCACGACCACGCCGCCGGTGATGCGCGGCACGGCCGGCCCATCCCCTTCGCCCGACAATGCCTTCGGGATCGCGCCCGGAGCGACGGTGCAGGGATGGCGCCGAGCGGCGAGGAGGTTCGGATGGACGTGATGCAACAGAGCCGGGAACGCCGACGGCGGGCGTCGTATCGAAAGACCGACGCGGTCCAGGCGTACTGGAACGCGCACCCGCACGGCGCCGAGTATGCGCGGCAGGCCGGTGTCGAGCCCGGCACGCCGGCCTTCTTCGAGCGCATCCGCCCGTGGATGAGCCCCTACCGGTTTCCCGGGGTCATGGCGAGGATCGAGCGGGAGGCGGCCCGGCTCCGCGGGAAGCGGTTACTCGACCTGGGCTGTGGCTTGGGCTATGACAGCATCGAGTTCCTCCGCCGCGGCGTCCGGGTGACGGCGACCGACGTCTCCACCTCGGCCATCGCGCTCGCGGCGGTGCATTTCGCGATCGCCGGCGTCCAGGCCGATGGCCTGGAGGTCGCCACCGCGCTGGCCCTGCCCTATGCCGCCGCGACGTTCGACGCGGTCTGGTCGGATGGCGTCCTCTACTACACCGGGGACATGCCTCGGGCGTTACGCGAGATCTGGCGAGTCCTCCGCTCGGGCGGGCGAGCGATCGTTTCACATCTGCGCCGTCGTCCTTCCTGGATGGACCTGCTCAGCCGCTTGGGCCGGGCTCCCATCGAATTCAAGGACGCGGAGCCCCCGGTCAGCGAGGCCCACACCGAGGCGGAGATACTGGCGATGTTTGGCGAGTTCGAGGTGATCGAGACGACGCGGGACCAGTATCGGGCACGCCCCATAGCCCGCCGCGGCTGGAAGGCCGGGCTGTACCGCTGGTGCTTCCGCCCGGTCTATAACGCCGTGCCCCGGGCGCTGGCCAGGCGCTGGGCGTCGAAATTCTCCGTGGTCGCGCTGAAGCCTTAGGGCGCGACGGGAGGCCGTGGTCGTCGTCGGACTGGCAGCGGTCGGAGTTGCCTACCGTGATAGACGGCGCGAGCTTTCGGGCTCCGGCGTGGTGGCAGAGTGGTCTAATGCAGCGGTCTTGAAAACCGCCGATCGGGTAACCGGTCCGAGAGTTCGAATCTCTCCCACGCCGCTCGCAAGTCATTCTCTCTACAGCGATTGACCAAATCGCTCCGAACCAACATGGCCACCGTGGAACACCCGAGGCCGAGCGTTTGGGGCCAGTCGTGCCCACAACGGCGGGCTGATTCTCCGCCTGCACGGGCACGCTCGTTGCGCCAAGCGGATCATACGGGATCAGCAGAGGAACCTGGCGCATGAGCTCGGACCAAGTGAAGGCCATCGACGCCGTGCCGACCGATGGCCTCTTACAGGTGGTCGGTAGTGGAAGTGTGCTCGCGCTGCTTCTCATCCGCATCCGGGGGTGGGAGGCGGGGTTGACCTGGCAGGTCCTGCGGCCGTGGGTGAACGCGCGCAAACTCGCCGCCCTCGGCTACTACGACGTCGTGTACGTGACGTTTGTGACCGCCGCATTCGCGGCGGGCCTTGTGGCGGCACGTCGGCGACCGAGGGCCCAGCGAATCCTCGCATGGCTGTACGTGGCTACGGCGGTTCTCACGCTCATCATGGCGTGTGTGAACCAGACGGCGTTG
>DASWAI010000177.1:0-13670 GCA_036391215.1 Gemmatimonadales bacterium | reverse complement strand
TCTGACTGGTGGTCTTGGGATAGGCCTCGTACGTCCGGCACCCGGCGCCGCCGAGGACCAGGACCAGGAGGGCGAGCTCTGGGACCCGCATCGTTTTCCCTAGAGTGAGTGGCTAGGATAATATACATGACGCCGGACGATGATCTGATCCCCCCGCCGGCAGAATTCTGGAGGAAGTTGTGGTTCGTTCCACTGCCCTGGCGCTCGCGCTCGGCTGGTCGCTGGCCGTCCCTATCGCCGCCCAGACGCCGACCGACTCCGCGCTGGCGGGGCCGGTCCTCGCGGACAGCACCGGACCGGCCCCTGCCGCTGACACGCTGGCGGCAGCGGCGCCCCACCCCGATACACTGGCGGCGGCCCCTCCCGCAAATACGCTGGCTGCGCCGGCCACTCGCGTGGATACCCTGCCCCCCTACATCCATTCGTCTCCGCTCGGGCACTCCATCCGGTGGTACGAGCCTCTGGCGGTGTTGGGTGGCCTCGCCCTCACAGGCGCCGTCGTTGACCAGTCGGTCGCGAACCACTTCCGGGATCATCGCTCGCAGGGTGCACAGGATATCGCGGACGCCTGGGCCAAGGTGGGCACCGTGGGCGTGGGCGTCGTCACCGCGGGCGTGCTCGCCGGCGGCCTGATCTCGCACAACGAGAAGGTCACCCACGCCGGGCTGCGCCTGCTGTTCTCGGTGGGGCTGGCCGGTGGGGCTGCCGAGGGGATCAAGTTCGTGGTGGGCCGGGAACGTCCGTCTCAGACGACAAGTGCCTGGGACTTCGATCCTGGTCACGTCGACGCGTCGTTCTCCTCGGGCCATACCACGCTGGCCTTCGCGATGGCCACGTCGCTGTCGGACGACATCCACCGGACCTGGGCCACCGTCGGGCTCTACGGCTTGGCGACCGGTGTCGCGGTCTCCCGGGTCTACCAGGAAGCGCACTGGGTCAGCGACGTGCTCGGGGGCGCGGCGCTCGGCATCACCTCCGCCAAGCTCGTGAGCGGGCGGTGGCGGGTGTTCGGCCTCACCCCACCCCGCTTCCTGATCGGCGCCCGCGGCCCCGTCATCGGCTGGTCGGTGGCGTTCCACGAATAGGGCTCGCCGCCGGGCTCAGAAGCGCACTTGCAGTTGGGTGACGAGCGTGCCTGTTCGCACCCCCGGTGTGCCGAGTTTCCGCGACACATAATTGGCGAGGATCCGTACCCGCTCACCGACGAACCACGCATTTACACCGCCGCTGGTCGCCACCGTGCGCACCTTGCCGGTGATCGCCGGCCGCTCGAAGAGCTCCTGCCGCGCGACCAGTTGGACCCAGGGGAGCACCCTGTAGGCGACGAGCCCGTACCATCCCTTATCCACGGCGGCCCCATTGTGGCGACTGTTCCAGATGAACTCGCCGCGCGCCGTTATGCCTTGGTACTCCAGGGCGCCGTCCACTCCGTACCGCGTGCTGTCACTCTTGTACGCGGCGATGTTCGCCCCAAGCGTGAGGAATCCGACCGGTCGCACCGTCACGCGTCCGACCACCAGGCTGGACGAGTCCACGTTGACGATGCGGTTCTGACCTTCCCCATTGAAGATCCCCAGCGCGACTGACCCGTAGTTCTCCAGCGTGTATTGCGCCATGACCCCAATGTCCCGTTTGGGTGCGACCGAATCCACGACCGTTGCGCGGTCGGCGGTCTCCACCTGCGTGATGGACGTGATGTACTCGGGACTGAACGGCGTCTTGTACTGGCCGGCCGTGACGCTGAATGCGTCCCGAGTCCAGCGGATGTAGGCGTCGCGGAGGGCCACGCCCGCTGCAGTCGTCGCGCTCCCGCCCGACTCGTACTCCACCAGCACCCGGTAGCTGAACCCGGTCGCCAGGTTGCCGTCCGCGCCGATTCGAGCGCGGTTGAGCGTGGCCGTGAGCTTGGTGTCGGAACGGTAGGTCTCGCGCACCTGGACGTAGCCGCCGACGTTCACGGTTGGGCCGGCCGGCTTGGCGGCCGGATCCTGCGCGTGAGCGGGAATCGCCGCGAGCGCGAGCATCAGGGACGGGGTCAACAGACGGACGACGGTTGGCATGGTCGGCTTCCCACTCTGGTTCGGGTGATCTGGTCTGGCGGTAAATGGCCTTTAGCGTACCTTTATCGGTGTATTAAGGCCATTATGGACACTCTGAGCGCCGCAGAAGCCGCCGCAATGTTGCACGTGAGCCCCAAGCGCGCCCAATTCCTGGCCCGCACGGGCCGGGTGCCGGCCGTGCGGGTCGGACGGCGCTGGCTCTTCCCACGCCGCGAGCTGGAGGCTCTGCTCCGCGGCACGCCGACCGGGCCGCCGCTGGCCGACCCACACCGCATCGACCTGAGCGCGCGCAACCAGCTCCGCGGCGTCGTGACGGACGTCGCGGTCGAGGGGCTCATGGCCGAGGTCCGCGTCGCGATCGGCGACCAGGAGCTGGTTGCCGTGATCACCCGGTCGGCGGCCGAGCGCCTGCGCCTTCGGCCGGGCGACGGCGTCTACGCGGTCGTCAAGTCCACCGAGGTCATGATCGGCAAGGGGTGAGGCATGTGGCCGAAGCAGCTTGCGCTCGCGTGCGCGGTGCTTCTCGGCCTGCCCGCGAGGGCCGAAGCGCAGGCGGGCCCGCTCTCCGTCTTCGCCGCCGCGTCGCTCAAGGACGCATTCACCGAGGCGGGTGTGATCCTGGCTCGCCGCCGGCCGGGCTTTGCGGTGCGCTTCAACTTCGCCGGCTCGCAGCAACTGGTGCTGCAGATCGTCGAGGGAGCCGAGGCCGACGTGTTCGCCGCCGCCGATCAACGCTCGATGCGCGCGGTCGCCGGAAAGGGCCTGACCGACGGCGCCCCGGCTACCTTCGCCCGGAATCGGCTGGTGGTGATCACTCCTCGAGCCGCGTCCGGGCGGGTGGACCGGCTCCAGGACCTGGCGAGACCCGGCCTCAAGCTGGTGCTGGCGGCGGAGGCGGTTCCGGTGGGCGGCTACAGCAGGGAGGTATTGCGCCGGCTCTCGGGCGCCGCCGGATTCGGCGCGGACTTCGCCGCGCGTGCGCGGCGCAACGTGGTGTCGGAGGAGGAGAACGTGAAGGCCGTCGTCGCCAAGGTGCAGCTCGGCGAGGCCGACGCGGGCATCGCATACGCCTCCGACGTGACGCCGGCTGTCCGCCGGGTGGTGCGGGTCATCTCCATCCCGGACGCGTACAACGTCATCGCCGACTACCCGATCGCCGTGATCACCGGCTCCAGACGCCGGGACGATGCCCGGGCCTTCGTGGCCTTCATGCTCTCCGCCGAGGGGCAGCGGCTGCTCGAGCGCAACGGGCTGCTCGGGGCCGCGCCGTGAGCCCGCCCGTCCCCGCCAAGCGGCGATGACCTGGCGCGCCCTGGCCGTGCGAGTCGGCGCCGCTCTCGCGATCACGCTCTGCCTCGCGCTGATCGGCCTGCCCGTGCTGGCCCTCCTGCTCCGGGTGCCGGCCGGCACGCTTCTCGCCCGCTTGGCGGACCCGTTGGTCCTTTCCGCCGTCCGGCTGAGCCTGGTCACCAGCACGGCTGCTGCTCTCCTGATCGTGCTGCTGGGAACGCCGGTTGCGTGGCTCATCGCCACCCGGGAATTCCGGGGTAAGCGGATTCTTGAAGCCGTGATCGACCTGCCGATGGTGCTTCCGCCCACCGCGGCGGGCGTGGGGCTCCTGCTGGCTTTCGGCCGGGCCGGGCTCGTGGGCCGCGCGCTGGGGGTGTTCGGCATCTCGCTCCCTTTCAGCACGGCGGCCGTGGTGATGGCGGAGGCGTTCGTGGCCCTCCCCTTCTTCGTGGGAGCGGCGGCGGCCGGGTTCCGCGAGGTGGAGCCCCGGTATCTCGACGCCGCGGCCACGCTCAGGGCATCGCCGGGAACAACCTTCTTCCGGGTCATGCTTCCCCTCGCGCTCCCGTCGGTCGTGGCGGGAGCCACCATGAGCTGGGCCCGCGCGCTCGGCGAGTTCGGCGCGACGATCACCTTCGCCGGCAACCTCCCCGGCGTGACCCAGACGATGCCGCTCGCCGTCTACATCGCGCTCGAGACCGACCTCGAGGCCGCCGTCGCTCTGTCGGTGCTGCTGGTTCTGCTCTCGCTCACCGTGCTCGTCGCCGTGCGCGCGCTGCCCCTCGGGCCCGCCGCGCTCCGCCATGCTCGCCGCGACCCTCGCTAAGCGGCTCGGCGAATTCGCGCTCGCCGCGACGCTCGAGGTCGAGGCGGGTGCCACGCTCGTCCTGGTGGGCGAGAGCGGGGCGGGAAAGACGACGCTGCTCCGGCTGCTCGCGGGCCTGGCCGAGCCGGACGAAGGCCGGATCGTGCTCGGCGGCCGGGTGTGGCTCGACCGGGCCGCGGGCGTGTCCCTGCCCGCCTGGCGCCGCGAGGTCGGGTATCTGTCGCAGGACTACGCCCTGTTTCCCCATCTCTCGGTTCGGGGGAACGTCGGCTTCGGGCTCCGCGCGCAGGGCGTCCGCCGCCGGGTCGTCGACGACCGGGTGGACGCGGTGCTCGACGGGCTCGGGCTCGCGGATCTTGCCGCCCGCCGGCCGGACCAGTTGTCCGGGGGCCAGCGCCAGCGGGCGGCGCTCGCGCGGGCCCTGGTGCTCGAGCCCCGGCTGCTGCTGCTGGACGAGCCGCTCTCCGCGCTCGACCTGCAGACCCGCCGCGCGGTGCGCGGAGAGCTCAGACGGACGCTGGCGGGCCTCCCCTGCGCCACCGTGTACGTCACCCACAATCCGGTGGAGGCGATCGCCTTCGGGAACCGGATCGCGGTGCTGGAGGCCGGCCGGATCACCCAGGTCGGCGCGCCTGACGAGCTCCTCCGGCGCCCCCGCTCGCCCTACATCGCGGAATTCATGGGCGTCAACCTGTTCCAGGGCACGGTCGGGGCGCGGGACGAGAGCGGGCTCGCCCGGGTACGCACGCCGTTCGGCTCGGTGGTGGCCGTGGACCCGGGCGAGCCGGGCGAGGTGCTCGTGGCGCTCAACCCGCGCGAGGTCACGCTGCATCTCGAGCCGCCGGCCGGCAGCGCCCAGAACGTGTTCCCGGGGCGGATCGTGGAGCTCGTGGCCGAGCCGCCGTTCGGCGAGCGGGTGCGGGTCGCGCTCGACAGCACGCCGCCTCTGGTGGCCGAGGTCACCCGGCACGCCGTCGAGAGCCTGGGTCTCCGGGAGGGACTCGAGGTCCACGCCGCCTTCAAGGCGACGGGCCTCGTTCCGTACCGGTGAGCGCTCAGTCGGCCCCGATCGGCAGGGCCCGCGCCGCCGCGATCGCGATGCGGGCGCCCGCCACCGGCGGGGGGCAGTCCGCCGGAAGCCCGACCTCGACCGTCACGTCGCCGACCCGGCCGCGGATCCGCCGCTCGTAGCCGAATTCCACCACCCGCTCGACCGTCATCGCGAAACGCACCACGCCGTCGCCCAGGCCGAGGGCGCCCGGCGGGACCGCGACCGCGCGCCCGTTCACCGGCAGCACCGTGAACCCCAGCAGCTCCGCGACTTCCCGATTGGGCGGATGCTGAAGGACGTCCTCCTTGGACCCCGCGGCCCGCACGGTGCCCCCCACCAGCACGACGAGCGCGTCCGCCAGGCGTGCCGCCTCTTCCCGGTCGTGGGTGATCGTCACGACGGTCGTCCGCGCCTCCCGCAGGATCAACTCGAGATCGTTGAGCAGCGAATCGCGGCTCGGCGCGTCCAGCGCCGCGAACGGTTCGTCCAGGAACAGCACCTCGGGGTCGAGCACGAACGCGCGGGCCAGCGCCGTGCGCTGGGCCTCGCCCCCGGACAGCGAGCGCACGTGGCGCTCGCCTAGGTGGCCGATGCCGAACCGGTCGAGCCAGAGGCGGATCCGCCCGTCCGCGTCGGGTCCCCGTACGCCGCGGAAGCCGAGTCCGAGGGCGACGTTGCGGTAGACAGTCGTGTCGCAGAGCGGCGTGTTCTGGAGCACGACCGCGAACCGCCGCCGGAGGCCCAGGGCGTCGCGGCCACGGATCGGGGCCGCCTCGCCCCGCACGAGCACCGTGCCGGTAGTGGGGCGCTGCAGGAGCGCCAGCACCCGAAGCAGCGTGGACTTGCCCGCGCCGTTCGGGCCTACCACCGCGACGTGCGCCTGTTCGTGGATGTCCAGCGCCGGGACGGCGAGTACCTGGCGCCCGCCGTGGACCACCGTGAGATCGCGGACGCCGACCAGCCCGATCACCGGCGCAACGCGCCCCGCTGCTGCACGGTGGTGACGACCATCGTCACGCAGAACGTGAGCGTGAGCAGCACGACGCTGAGCGCGATGGCGACGTCGAAGTTGCCCTTCTCCGTCTCCAGCACCGTGGCGGTGGTGAGCACGCGGGTGTAATGCAGGACGTTGCCGCCGACCATCATCGAGGCGCCGACTTCGGAGATCACCGAGCCGAAGCCGGCGATCACGGCGGCGAGAAGCGGCAGCCGGGCCTCGTGCAGCAGCCGCCGCAGGATCTGGGGTCGTGAGGCGCCGAGGCCGGCGAGCTGGACCTGGAGGCGGGGATCCAGCTGCTGGATCGCAGCGGCCGTGAGTCCGGCCACCACGGGCGCGGCCAGGGCGAACTGGGCGATGACGATTGCCGATGGGGTATAGAGCAGGTCGAGGAACCCCAACGGCCCCGTGCGCCAGAGGAAGATCGACGCGACGAGCCCGACCACGACTGGCGGCAGCCCCATCCCGGTGTTGATCACGCCGAGGAGGAGCGTGCGGCCGGGAAAGCGGCGCAGCGCGAGCAGCATCCCGAGCGGCACGCCGGTGACGAGGCTCAACAACGTGGCAATCCCCGACACCCGGAGCGAGAGCCACATGATCTCCATGACCTGGGGATCGCCGCGGAGAAGCAGCTCGAACGCGCGGCGGATGCCGCGGAGGATGAGGTCCATGAGCCCGCCGCCGTCAGGCGGCTCGCCGGCGGAGGTCTTCTTCCCGGCGGTTGGCCGCCGGCGTGAACAGGGGCTCTCCGAACCGGCCGGTCCCGAACCGGCCGATGAACGCCTGGGTTTCCGGCGCGATGAGGAAATCGGCGAACGCCCGCCCGCCAGGAATGTTCACTTTCGGGAAGCTGTCCGGGTTGGGGAGCATCACGTGATAGATGTTGAGCAGATCCGGGGCGCCCTGGAACACGACGTCGAGGTCCAGAGTCGAGCGCTGGGCGAGGAAGGTGCCCCGGTCGCTCAGGGTGTACGCCTCCTTCTGCGACGCGATCCGGAGGGTGGCCCCCATGCCCTGCCCGACCTCGAGATACCACGGCCCCTTGGGCTCGATGCCCGCCTGCTTCCAGAGGGCCAGCTCGAGCAGGTGCGTGCCGGAGCTGTCGGCCCGGGAGGCGAACGGCGCCTTCCCCTCGGCCAGCGCCCGGAAGGCGTCCTCCACCTGCCGGGCGTGCCTGAGCCCCGCGGGGTCGGCCTTGGGGCCGAGCACCACGAAGTCGTTGGTCATCACCAGCCGGCGCCCCACAAACTTGCCCTGGGCCACATACCGCTCCTCCAGGGCCGGCGCATGCACCAGCGCCACGTCGGCCTCGCCCCGGGCCGCGAGCCCGAGCGCCCGGCCGGTGCCCACGGCGATCGTCTTGACCCGGCATCCGCACGTGTGCTCGAAGCGCGGGACGAGAGAGTCCAGGAGGCCGGTGTCCTGGGTGCTGGTGGTGGTGGCGAGGATCACGTCCCGGTTCGTCCGGGCGGGGGCGTGAGCCGGCGTTGGGGCGCCGAGGACGACGAGACACGCGGCGGCAAGCGCCGGGCGGGGCCAGTGGATCATGCGCAAGCTTAGCGCGCGAAGCGCCGATAGGCAACACGCTGCATATCGGATGGCGGCAGCCCTTCGCCGGCCGGGCTAGGCCTGACGCCGCGGCCGCCGCACCGGGCGGGGCAGCGGCCGTTCCCGATGGGCACGGCCCTCGAGGACGTCGGCAAAAGCGGCGAGGCTCGCCTGCTCGACCGCCTCCCGCCACTCCCGGTAGATCCGGATGAGCCGCCGGGCAACCGGCGTGAGCGAGGCGGAGCCGCGGACGGCGCCGCCCCGGTGGGTGAGGACCAGCGGGGCGCCCAGGGCGGCCTCCATGCGCCGGATCCGGCTCAGGCAGGTGCGGTAGCTCATGCGTGTGGCCTGACAGCCTTCGCGGATCGTGCCCGTCCGCTCGATCCCCTCGAGGAGCTGCACGTAGCGCGGGCCAAGGAGGAACTCACCGTCCAGCGTGAGCCAGCCCTTCACCCGGCCGGTGAGGCCGTGCGCGAGGCGCGGGGTCGTTCTGGGTGCCATGGGGAGTGCCGGGTCGCGTGACAGGACCAAACATACACCCGCGCCGGGCCGCCGCCCGGCGGGTTATTTTTCCTTCCCCACGCTCCCAGGTCGCCGCCCGATGAGCAGCACAGCGAATATCCCCGCGCCCCGGAACGAGCCGGTGCTCCCCTACGCTCCCGGCAGCGCCGAGCGGTCCGCCCTCAAGGCGGCCCTGGCTCGGGTGGCCGGCCAGCGGGCGGACATCCCCGTCGTGATCGGCGGCCGGGCGCACCGCGGGCAGACCCACCCGGTGACCGCGCCGCACTGCCATGCCCGGGTGCTGGGCGACCTCCATCAGGCGACGCCCGAGCTGGTCGCCCGAGCGGTGGAGAACGCCCTGGAGGCCCGGCGGGACTGGGCCAATTGGCGCTTCGAGGACCGCGCGGCCGTCTTCCTCAAGGCGGCGGACCTGCTCGCGTCGCGCTACCGCCCGCTCGTCAACGCCGCGACCATGCTCGGCCAGAGCAAGACGGCCCACCAGGCCGAAATCGACAGCGCCTGCGAGCTGATCGACTTCCTCCGCTTCAACGTGCACTTCGCCGAGCGGCTGTACCGGGAGCAGCCGGAGTCGTCGCCGGGAGCCTGGAACCGGCTCGATCATCGCCCGCTCGAGGGGTTCGTCTACGCGATCACCCCGTTCAACTTCACCGCGATCGGCGGCAACCTGCCCACTGCGCCCGCGCTCCTGGGCAACGTCGTGGTGTGGAAGCCGTCTGCGACCGCGGCGCTCAGCAACTGGCACTTCTTCCGCCTGCTCGAGGAAGCCGGGTTGCCACCCGGCGTCATCAACTTCGTCCCGGGCGATTCGGCGGCGGTGAGCGACGTGCTGCTGGGGCACCGGATGCTGGCCGGCATCCACTTCACCGGATCCACCGCGGTATTCCGGATGCTGCAGCAGCGGGTGGCGCAGAACCTGGAGCGCTATATCGGTTATCCCCGGATTGTGGGGGAGACGGGCGGGAAGGATTTCGTCCTCGCTCACGCGAGCGCGGACGTGGACGCGCTCGCGGTGGCGCTCGTCCGCGGGGCGTACGAGTACCAGGGGCAAAAGTGCAGCGCCGCGTCCCGGGCGTATATCCCCGACACGCTCTGGCCCGCCGTCCGCGACCGGATGGCGGGGATGATCGGGCAGATCCGCATGGGCGACGTCGCCGATTTCCGCAACTTCATGGGAGCGGTGATCGATCGGCGCGCGTTCGAGCGGATCAGCGGCCACCTCGAGCGGGCGAAGCGCGATCCGGGCGTGACCGTGGTCGCGGGGGGGGGCACCGACGGGTCGGTCGGCTGGTTCGTCGAGCCCACGCTGCTGCAGGTGGAGGACCCGGGCTACCGCCTGATGTGCGAGGAGATCTTCGGGCCGGTGCTGACGGTGCACGTGTATCCCGAGGCCCGTTGGGCCGAGACGCTCGAGCTGGTGGACCGGACCAGTCCCTATGCTCTGACGGGCGCGGTCTTCGCCCGGGACCGCTCGGCGGTGGCCGACGCGGATCGCGCATTGCGGAATGCCGCGGGGAACTTCTACGTCAACGACAAGCCGACCGGCGCGGTGGTGGGACAGCAGCCGTTCGGCGGCGCCCGGGCGAGCGGCACGAACGACAAGGCGGGGTCGATTCTCAACCTGCAGCGGTGGGTCTCGCCCCGAACGATCAAGGAGACATTCGTGCCGCCCACGGAATGGCGGTATCCGTTCATGGACGAGGGCTAGAGGTGAGAAGTGAGAAGTAAGAAGTGAGAAGGGGGTAGATCACCGGAGGCCCCCTTCTCACTTCTCACTTCTCACTTCTGTAAACCGTCCCTTCCTTCATGACGAACCTCACCCGCTGCATCTCCTCGATGTCGCTCAGCGGGTCGCCTGCCACGGCCACCAGATCGGCGTAGCGGCCCGGCGCCACGGCGCCCAGGCTGTCCTCCTCGTCCAGGAGCCTGGCGGCGACGCTCGTGGCCGACTTGATCGCCTGCATCGGGGTCATTCCGTAGCGCACGAGGTACGCCAGCTCCTTGGCCTCGTTCTCCGTCCAGGCGAACCCTCCCGCGTCGGTCCCGAAGGAAATGAGCGGCAGGAGCCCGCGCTTGAGCGCCTCACCGAAGGCGGCCCGCTCGAGCTCGACCATCCGGGGCCAGGGCCCGCCGCGTCCCTGGGCCACGTACACGCCGACGTAGATCGTGGGGCACCAGTACACCCGCTGCCGGACCATGCGATCGATCAGGTCGGGCGTGAGGCCGTCGCCGTGCTCGATGGTGTTCACGCCGGCCCGGAGCGCGGCGTCGATGCCGTCCCAGCCCACGGCGTGGGCCGCCACTTTCCGACCGAGCCGGTGCGCCTCGTCGACGAACGCCTTGAACTCCTCGTCGGTGAAGTTCACCCAGCTCCGGAGCCGGCCGTCCTTGCCGATATAGTACCGGCGGTCCGCGTACACCTTGATCCAGTCGGCCCCGAACTTGACCTGCTCCCGCACCGCCTTGCGGATCTCGTCGGGGCCGTCAACGATCTGGACCCCCTCCGGCATCCGGAGCTCCCAGGAGTAGCCCAAGAGCGGGTACATGCCGGTGGCGCTGAACGCGCGAGTCGCCACGAACATCCGCGGACCGGGGATCACCCCGCGGGCGATGGCCGTCTTCAGGTCCACGTCGGCGTACATCGCGCCCTCGGTCTCCAGGTCGCGGATGGTGGTGAATCCGTCCATGAGCGCCGTCCGCGCCGCCACCGTCGCGCGGATGGTGCGATAGGGGATCGACTCGCGGAGCAGCTGCTCGTCGTAATCCGCAGTGGTGACGTCACCCTGGAGCAGCACGTGGGTATGGTTGTCGATCAGGCCGGGCAGCACGGTCATGCCGGAGAGGTCGAGCTGCTCCGCCCCCGCGGCCCGCGCGGCCACGTCCGCATAGGGGCCCACGGCGACGATCCGGTCGGCCTCGATCAGGATGCCCTGATCGGCGCGGGCCGCGTCGGCGAGCCCGTCGATGAGGCGTCCGGCATGGACGAGCACCCGCCGGGCCGGGGCGCCGGCGGGCGCACCCTGCGCGGGCGCCGTGCGGACGGGGGCCGCCGACGCCATGAGCACGAGTGCCAGGGGACAGAGAGCGGCCGGCCGCATAGCTTCTCCGGGAACGGGTGGCAAGGAATGGGAGGGTCGACGGTGACGGGAGCAAACCTATCCTGGGGTTGTCGCTTGGCGAGACGGGCGGCCGCGCTCCGAAGGCTCGGCGCGGCCTTGGTCGTCGTCGTCGCCGGGCTCGGGGTCGGGGCGTTCCGTTATCCGCCGCCCGTGGCCCGCACTCCGCCCGCGCCGCTCCGCTACGAGGCCGCGCAGCTCGACTGCGCCCGGTTCCGGGAGCGGAGCCGAAGCGAGATCGAGACCTATGTGGCGGGGCAGACCCGGCGCGAGACGGCGGGGCTCGACGGCGAATGGCGCTTCCGGGCGGCGCCCGGGGCGGGCGACAGCGTACGGCTCGAGGCCTGGTTCGATACGCTCTCCGTATGGCGGCAGTCGGAGCGCGACAGCCTCGGGCCTGATACCGACGGCATCATTGGCGGCCGCTATCGCGGCATGCTGAGCCCGGACGGCCGCTACCGCGCCGAAGCCAGGCCGTTCGTTCCGGATCCGCTGCAGGAGGTGGCCGATCTATCCCGCGCGCTCGACGACCTCTTTCCGCCGCTTCCGCCGCGTCTACCGGCAGTCGGGGCAACCTGGTCCGGCGGGGCGGGGCTCGAGATCCGGCGGCTGGCCGACAGCGCCGGCGCCGGGGGCCCGATCCACCGGTTCCGGCTCACGGTCCGCCGCGACGCGGACCAGGCGAGGCTCCGGGGTGACAGCACGCCGCTCAAGGTGCGGCAGTCCATCCGGGAGGACGACACCTTCGCCTGGCAGCCGCGGGACGGGCTTCTGCGGCGGGACCGGCACATCACGGTCGAGACCTACGTCCCGACCGAAACGCGGGTGCGCCGGCCGGTACAGGCGAGGATAGAGCAGAGGGTTGTCCTGCAGCGAACCGGGCAGGGGTGCTAGCCGTTGGCGGACGGCTGACGGCCTGCGGCCGACGGCTTCCCCACGAACCGCTGCTCCGGATCGAACAGCAGCCCCGTGAGCCCGAATGCCACGACCGCGGTGACCACGAGCGCCGCGACGTCGAGCTCGAGCGGGAACTCGCCCCGCTGGCCGAACGTGTGCCGGATGAGGTCCACCATGTAGGTCACCGGGTTGGCCCGGGCCAGCGCCCGGAGCGGGCCGGGCATGCCGGCAGTGGGATAGAGCGCGCCGCTCACGAAGAGCAGCGGGAAGAGCACGATGTTGATGACGCCGCCGAAATTCTCGACCGACGTGAGCCGGGCGGCGACGAGCAGGCCGAGCGTGGCGCTCGCGAGCGAGGCCAGCAGCAGCGCGGCCGCCGCAGCCGCGTACTGCGGCGGCGTCAGGTGCACGGCGAGCGAGGCGCATGCGAGCACGATCCCGCCCTGGACGCCGCCGATGATCGTGGCCGACAGCGTCCGGCCGGCCAATACGGCGGCCACGCCCGACGGGCTCGCGAGCATGAGCCTGAGCATGCCGAACTCGCGGTCGTACACGGTGGAGATGGCGGTGAGCATGCCGCCGAACAGCGCGGCCATCACGATCCCGCCGGGATAGGCGAACGCCTGGTAGCTGAGCCCGCCCTCGAGCCGGGCTATGGAGTTGAAGCCGGCGCCCACCAGGAAGACCCAGATGAACGGCCGGGCGAGTCCGGCGACGAGCCGGCTCCGCTGCCGCGTCGTCCGGATCAGGTCGCGGACCACGATTCCCCACACGGTGGCGAGCGCGCTCATGTCCCCACCGGCGCCTGGGTGCGGGCGAAATACACGTCCTCCAGGGTCGGGGGCCGGAGCGCCAGGCGGGCGATGCCCGGTGCCGCGCCGGCGATCTCCGTCGCCCGCTCCCGGGAGCCGCGCAGCCCCACGCGCCAACCCCGCTCCGCCCGGTGCGCCATGACCACCAGCCCCGCGTGGCGCAGCCCGGCCACCAGCGCATCCGCGCCCGGCCCGTCGATCTCGGCCACCTGCTCGCCGATTCCGGCGCGCAGCTCGGCCGGCGGCGCATCCGCCACGACCGCTCCCCGCGCGAGCATCACGACCCGGTCGGCCGGCTCGGCCTCGGAGAGATAGTGGGTGGAGAAGAGGATCGTGGCGCCGCGCTCCCGCCGCTCGGTGTCGAGCAGGCCCCACATGCGGTCACGGTGCTCGGGGTCGAGCCCGACGGTCGGCTCGTCGAGGATGAGGAGGGGGGGCTGGTGCAGCGTGGCTCGCGCGATGTCGGCCAGGCGGCGCCAGCCGCCCGAAAGCTGCCGGGCCGGCTGCCCGGCCCGGGCGCCGAGCCCCGTGCGGGCCATTGCCTGGCGGACGGC
>DASWAI010000176.1:0-2385 GCA_036391215.1 Gemmatimonadales bacterium | reverse complement strand
CTCGTCCGGCTCTCGGACAGCTTTCGCTCCGCCGTCACCGACGTCGCAGCGGAGCTCGGCGCCGAGGTGCTCGAGTGGACTCCGGCCGCCGCCGAATCGCCGCCACCCGGTGCCGCCATCGTTCTGCTCCTCGCGGGGGGCGAGGAGGGGCCCGCGCTCGATGTCGTAGGCGACCTCGCCGGGACCGGTACGCCGATCTTCCTGGTCGGCGCGGCGCCTGACCACCGCCTCGCCGCCACGGCGGTTCAGCGGGGAGCCGGGGACTATTTCGCGCTGCCGGACGATCTCGACCTGCTCCGCCGGTCGCTCGAGCGCGAGCTGCGTGAGGCCCGGGGTCGGCGGGAGGCGGCGCGCTTCGCGGAGCACGAACGGCGCGCCACCGGATTCGAGACGATTCTGGGGCGGAGCGCTGCACTCCACCGCACCCTCGAGCAGGCGGCCCGGGTCGCCCCGCACGGGGACGTGACCGTGCTGATCGGCGGCGAGACCGGAACCGGCAAGGAGCTGCTGGCCCGCGCCATTCACTACGCCAGCCCCCGCGCCGCCGCCCCCTTCGTCGAGATCAACTGCGCTGCCATCCCGGGTGGTCTCCTCGAGAGCGAGCTGTTCGGCCACGAGAAGGGCGCCTTCACCGGGGCCACAACCTCGAAGCCGGGATTGTTCGAGTTGGCCCATGGCGGCACGCTGCTGCTGGACGAGGTGGGGAACCTGCCGCTCGAGCTTCAGCCCAAGCTGCTTCGCGCGCTCGAGGGCCGGCAGATCCGCCGGGTGGGCGGCCAGGCGACCCGCCAGGTGGACGTGCGGGTGATCGCCGCCACCCATGTGGACCTCGCGGCCGCGGTCCGCCGCGGGGAGTTCCGCGAAGACCTGTACTATCGGCTCCATGTGGTCACTCTGGTCCTCCCCGCGCTGCGGGAGCGGGAGGGCGACGTCGAGCTGTTGGCGGAGACCTTCCTCGCCCGGCTCGCCACGAGCTACGGGCTTCCGGTGCCGCCGCTCACGCCCGAGGTGCGTGCCGTTCTCCGGCATCATACGTGGCCCGGAAACGTCCGAGAGCTGCGGAACGCCATCGAGCGGGCGCTCGTCCTCTCGCCGGCCGGTACCCTCCGGGTGGAAGAGCTGCGCCCGCCGGCGGACCGTTCGGCGCCCGGCGACGCGCTGCCGTTTCCGGCGGATCTCGCTACCCTCACGCGGGCCGCCGCCGCCCGCATGATGGAGCTGACCCGGCGCAACAAGAGCGAGGCCGCGCGCCGGCTCGGCATCTCGCGGCCGCGCCTTCAACGCCTGCTGAACGGCCTGAGCGATGACGATTCCTGACCCACGCAGGGGGAGAACCACGATGGGTAGACGTGGATGGATGCGCGCCGCGTTGCCGGTGCTGCTGGTCACCACGGCGTGCTCCGACGCCACGGCGCCGGTCGAAACCCGGCCGCCCGGCCAGCTCAACATCCTGCGCCTTCTGCCGACGGCGCCGCCGCTCCTGTCGGACACCACCACGTTCACTGCGTGCCAGGGACAGGGCGCGGAAGGACGGCTCGTCTTCAACGACGGCAACGGCGGCGAAGGCGAAGAGTTCGCCCGGCTCACCCTGGACGCCGCCTCGCTGTTGGCGAAGCCGGACGGCACCCCATTCGCCCCGGGGGAGTGCGTCCAGATCACCATGGCCCTGGATGACCCCACCCAGATCCTGGTCCGGCTCGAGCCCAGCGGGCTCCGGTTCAGCCCCGCCCATCCGGCGCAGCTCAAGCTGGAGTACGGCGAAGCGGAGGGCGTGGACTCGACGGTGGAGGCCAAGATCGCCATCTGGCGCCAGGAGACCGCCGGCGCGCCGTTCGTGCAGATGGGATCCGCCGTCATCAAGGACTTGAACGAGGTCGAGGCCAACCTTCTAGGCTTCAGCCGCTACGCCCTCGCGTACTGAGGAGTGACGCCCCGGTGACCCCCACGCCTCCCGCCGACGACCGCGCCGCCTCGCTCCGCGACCTTGTAGGAGCGGGTCGCTTCGCGGACGCGCTGCGGACGTTCCGGGAGAACGACGGCCCCGGCCTCCGTCGCCAGCCGGAGCTTCTGCTCCTCGCCGCGACGGCGGCGACCCGCCTCGGAGACCGGGAGGCGGCGCGCCCGCTCGCGGACGCCGCGCTGGCGGGATTCCGGGCCCGCGGCGATCGCGACGGCCGGATGCGCGCGCTCAATCTCCTGGGCGTGATCGGCTTCGAGCAGGGGCGCCTCGACGACGCCGAGGAGGCCTTCCGCGGCGCGCTGGCGCTGGCGCGGGAGCTGGGCGATTCGCTCCTCGCGGCCCGCGCGAGCAACAACCTCGCGTCTCTGAGCCACCTCCGGGGCCGGGCGTCGGAGGCGCTGAGCCTCTACCGGGGCGCCCTCCTG
>DASWAI010000175.1:0-11531 GCA_036391215.1 Gemmatimonadales bacterium | reverse complement strand
TGTTCTACGCCCTGCACGACGGCACGCTCTTCGTCGCCTCCGAGGTGAAGGAGCTGTTCGCCGCCGGCGTGCCCGCCCGGTGGGACGCCGAATCGGTCCACCACAGCGTGGACCTGAGCGGCAGCCCCATCCGCACCCTGTACGAGGGAGTCTTCCAGGTCCCGCCGGGGCACTACCTCCTCGCGACCGACAACCACCTGCAGCTCGCCTGCTACTGGGACTTCGACTATCCCCGGAGCGACGCCGGCCACGGCCGGCGCACGGATGCGGACTACGCCGAGGAGTTCCGCGCCGCGCTGGACGACGCGGTCCGCGTCCGGCTCCGGGCCGACGTGCCGGTCGGCTGCTACCTGAGCGGCGGCCTCGACAGCTGCGCGGTGCTCGGCTTCGCGTCCCGGCATCATCCCGAGCCGATCCGCGCGTTCACGCTCACGTTCGATCGCGCCGAGTACGACGAGGGGGCCATCGCCCTCGAGATGGCGGCGCGGTGCGGCGCGACGTTCTACCCCATACCCATCGTGCAGGACGACCTCGCCGATCACTTCGCGGACGCTACGGCCCAGTCGGAGACGATGTGCCTCAACGCGCACGGCGTCGCCAAGTACCTGCTGAGCCGCGCGGTGCGCGACGCCGGTTACAAGGTCGTGATGACCGGCGAGGGGTCGGACGAGATCCTGGGCGGGTACGCCCATTTCCGCCGGGACATGCTGCTCTACAACACCGAGGGCCAGGATCCGGCGGAGATCCCCCGCATGCTCGCCGAGCTGGACGCGGCCAACCCGGTGTCCCGCGGACTGCTGCTGCCCGACGGCGACAGCGCCCCCATGGACGGCGTGCGCCGGATCCTCGGCACCGTGCCCTCGTGGTTCGAGGTCTTCTCCGCCCGGGGGCTGAAGCTGCTGCCGCTCCTCGCTCCCGCCTACCGGGAGCGGTTCGAGGGGCGGGAGCCGTATCGCGCGCTGCTCGCCAGCCTCGATGTCCGGAATCAGCTGGCCGGACGGGAGCCGGTGCACCAGGCGCTCTACCTCTGGTCCAAGACGGCGCTCCCGGTGTACATCCTGACGGTGCTGGGCGACCGGATGGAGATGGCGCATTCGATCGAGGGCCGGGTGCCGTTCCTGGACCATCACCTGGTGGAGGTGATCCGGTCCCAGCCGGTGGCGCAGAAGATCCGCGGCATGACGGAGAAGTACGTGCTGCGGGAGGCCGCCCGGCACGTGGTGACCGATACCGTCTACCGGCGGCAGAAGCATCCGTTCCTGAGCCCGCCGGCCACGCTCAACCCGGGCCAGCGGCTGCACACCCTCATGCAGGACACCCTCCGCGGCCCGGCGCTCCGCGCGCTGCCGTTCTTCGACCGGGCCCGGGTAATCGACCTCCTCGACCGGCTCCCGGAAATGGACCAGGGCTCGCGCGTGGCCTACGACCAGCTGCTGATGCTCCTCCTCAGCGCCTGCGTGCTGCAGGAACGGTTCGGCCTGGCCGCCTGAGGAGCGGCCACTCCCCCCAAGCAAGTGCATCCCGGCTTGTAGCTCGCAACGGCCCGCCGCGCTTCGCCCGGCCCGCGCCGGCGGATCGACTCCCGGCGGAACACCACGATCTCGTGCCCCGCCCCATACAGCCTCGCGACGACGAAGCGACCGATGAATCCGGTGCCGCCGAGAACCAGAACGCGTGCCATCAGCCGGCATTCCTCCGGGTAACGCGGCTCGGCCTCGTCATGCGAAATTCACCATTTCATCATGACCGCCCGGTAGAATTCCGTGCGGTCCGTTCCCCTTCCCACCGCGGCACTGGGAGATCCAACGCGTGCCCTGCGAGATCGCGCCGTCGCCGGACATGTCAGGGGTACTCGAGCTGCCCTGGATCATCCAGGGCGGCATGGGCATCGGCGTCTCGAACTGGCGCCTCGCCCGGGCGGTGTCACTCCGCGGCCAGCTCGGCGTCGTCTCCGGCACCGTCCTCGACGCGGTGCTGGCGCGCCGGCTGCAGGATGGCGACGAGGGCGGCCACATGCGGCGCGCCCTCGATCATTTCCCCCTGCGCCATGTCGCGGCCGACGTCCTGCGGCGCTACTTCCGGCCGGACGGCCGCCCGGCCGGCACGCCGCACAAGCCCATCCCCATGTACCGCCAGGTGGTGAGCCGCGCCCGCCAGCAGCTCACCATTCTGGCGAGCTTCGCCGAGGTGTGGCTCGCCAAGGAGGGGCACGCGGGTCCGGTGGGGATCAACCTGCTCGCGAAGGTCCAGCTGCCGAACCTGGCGACGCTGTACGGCGCCATGCTCGCCCAGGTGGACTATGTGCTGATGGGCGCGGGCATTCCGCGGGAGATCCCCGGGGTCCTGGACGCGTTCAGCGAGGGGCGCGCCGCCTCGATCCGGCTCGAGGTCGAAGGGCTGCAGGCGGGGGAGTCGGAGCGGCTGGCGTTCGATCCCTCGGCGTATCTGGAGGGGACCGCTCCCGCGCTCGCGCGGCCGCGGTTCCTGCCGATCGTCGCGAGCAACTCGCTGGCGACGATGCTCGCGCGCAAGGCCAATGGGCGGGTGGACGGCTTCGTGGTGGAGGGTCCGACGGCGGGCGGCCACAACGCCCCGCCGCGGGGCGAGCCCCGGTTGAACGAGCGGGGCGAGCCCCTGTACGGCGAGCGGGACGTCGTGGATCTCGAGCAGCTGGGCGCGCTGGGATTGCCCTTCTGGGTGGCCGGCGGAGCGGGCGCACCCGAGCGGCTCCGCGATGCGCGCCGGGCCGGCGCCGCCGGCATCCAGGTCGGGACGCTCTTCGCCTACTGCGACGAATCCGGCCTGGCCGAGGCCTACAAGCGCTCCGTGCTCGCGCACGCGGCCAGGGGCGAGGTGGACGTGGTCACCGACGGCCGCGCGTCGCCGACCGGGTATCCGTTCAAGGTGGTCCGCTGGCCCGGCGACCCCGGCACCGCCGGCCGCGAGCGCATCTGCGACCTCGGTTATCTCCGGGTGCCCTACCGCACGCCCGAGGGCCGCGTCGGCTATCGCTGCGCGGCCGAGCCGGTCGAGGACTACGTGCGGAAGGGGGGCCGGCCGGAGGATACGGAAAGGCGGCAGTGCCTCTGCAACGCGCTGCTCGCCAACATCGGGCTGGCGCAGGTGCGCCCGGGCGGGCGGATCGAGCCGCCGCTCCTCACGAGCGGCGATGACCTCCGGTCGATCGCGCGGTTCCTTGCCGGCCGCACGCGCTACACGGCGGCCGAGGTGATCGACTATCTGCTCTCGGCCGAGCCCGGCCGAGCGGCGGTCAGCTCAACGGCCCCGCTCCGGTAAACTCGATCAGCGTCGTCTCGGGCGTACGGCTGTCGAAGCGCGTCCGGCTCACGCTGGCCGTCCCCTTCTGCCCGTTGTTCAGCGTGAGCCAGAATCGCTCACTCGGCAGGAAGCCGTCGGCGCTGCGCGACACGAACTCGCCGCTCCATCCCTGCCGCCCGACGTTGGGATCGCTGAGGGTGACGCTGACCTGCACCTGATCGAGGGACCTGCCGTTGGCGCGCTCGATGCGCGCGAAGTAGGAGGGCATGGTGCCGCCTTCTCTCTCGGGGATGGGTAACGGATCGGGTCCCTGGCTCACCACGACTGACTGGCCAGTTGCCGCTTCCGCTTGCGCCGGCGCGCGGCCGCCGACTTGAGCAGCCGGGCCGCACCCGGCTTGATGTAGTGGCGGCGCCGCCGAAGCTCGCTGAAGAGACCGGACTTCTGCACCTTCCGCCGGAAAAGCTTGAGGGCGCGCTCCACGTTGTCGCCGTCGTCCAACCTGATTTCGATCATCCCGTCATCCTTGCTCCGGCGGGGATCCACCGGGAAAAGAGCGGCGGCCGGCCCGCCCGAGGCGAACCGGCCGCCGCCGTGACCTGCGGCTGATACGGCTCGGGCTACTGCGCGAGCTTCACGACGTTCTCCGCCGCCGGGCCCTTCTGGCCCTGCACGACGTCGAACTCCACCCGGTCGCCTTCGGCCAGGCTCTTGAAGCCCTGGGCCTGAATGGCCGAGTGATGGACGAAGCAGTCCTTCTGACCGTCCTCAGGCGTGATGAAGCCGAAGCCCTTGGCGTCGTTGAACCACTTGACCGTCCCGGTAGTACGCATTGTCCTGCTCCTTGCGATTGTTGGTAATCGGAGTGCGGACATGCGCCGTACCGGCCGACTACTCGTGTTATGCGTGAACCAATCCCTCACGCTGGGAACGAAAAAGGGGCCGGCGCCAACGCCAGCCCCATCTGATCACGTCGGAATGGGTGCGCCAGCGCACCCGTTGCTGGTAACAAGCTAACCTGGCATCCCCCGAATGGCAACCGGCCGCCGCCGGCTAGATGGCCAGGCTCACCAGCGTGGATCCGTGGCCGACGCCCGCGAGGCGCAGGCAGGTCAGGAGGCGCTCGAGATCGTGCAGCGACGGCACCGCGCGGTGGGTGAGGCCTTCGACCTGCCAGTCATCGAGCAGCAGGGCGCCGCGGCGCGGACCGACGGCGGTCACCGCCAGGCTCCCGTTATCCCTCAGGAAGCCGGCCAGATCGCCGGCCGCGGTCCTGCTCGGGCAGGCGTATGCGAACGTCAACTGCTGAGGGTCGCCGTGCTGGTTGTTGGCGAGGAGCGTGCGCCACATGCGGAGTGCGGAGACGAGCGATCCGAGTGCCGTGCTGTCCTGATACTCGTTGTCGAGGGCTGAAGTCATGGGGGGAACTTAGTCGCTCGCAGCGCACGGACACAGGCTCCAAATACATATGCATCTCTTCACATAGTGGCCCCGAGGCGTACGGCGGGGTAAGTTTCACGTGCCTTCCCGTTCAGAGCCGCGTGGAGGTGACTCCCCAACTTCCGGCAGGTCCGCATGTCGAACAGCACGCCGCACTCACCCGGGTCCCAGCCCGTGGAACCACCCCACGCCCTGATGGAGCGCGTCCAGGCCCGCGTCGCCGAAGTCGGCTTGGCGCTCGATCGCCGCAACACGGCCCAGCGCCGGGTCGTGCGCAGCCGCCGGCCGCGGCCGGCCGCGGGCTCCTCCGCGACGGATCCGACACCCGAAGCCACGCGGGAGGCGCGCTCGCTCCGTCAAGTGTTTCTGGAACTGGGCGACGCCCATCGCCAGCATCGCCTGCGCACCGGGCAGCACGGGTCCCCTGCCCTGCGGGATGCGGCCAACGCCTTCAAGCGGGCGCCCAGCCTGACGTCGCTCGCGGTCGTCGCCGGCATGCTCGACGAGGTGGGAATACTCGGGTGGTAGCAGCCACGAAGCCCGTCGAGCTCCCCGCCGTGCTCTTCCCATCGGGTCACGTCGGGCGCGGGCCCGCTCGGCGGGGCCCGCGCTGGCGCGCGGCCCTCCTCTTCCTGGTGTTACTGGCTCTCGCCGCCGCCGGGCTCGCCGGCTTTCTCCGGCCGGTGCTGGAGGACAGGCTCGCCGGCCGGTAATCCTCCGATGCCGCTTTCCTACAAGGGCTTCTCCATCACGGCGCGCACGTTCCAGATCCGCGGCTCGGGACGGTGGGCCCTGGACCTGTTGATCGGACGCCAGTCCGGCCTGCGGGCCTTCAGCCGCCCGACCACGTACTCCACGGAACGCGCGGCGATCGCCGGCTGCTGCCGGTTCGCCCAGCGCATCATCGACGGAGAAGTACGCGGCTGCTCGGTCGACGATCTCTCCTGAGGGTCACCAACCTATCACCGGCACTTCATGCCCTGTTCATGCTCCGCCTGCCATACTTGAGGCTGAAGTCGAGGCAGACGGAATTCACTGAGGAGGGCATATGAAAGTCACCAAAGTCACCAGAGCGGCGGCTCCCGTCATCGGCCAGGTGAAGGACGACATCGACCGGGTGTTCGATCGCTTCTTCCAGGCGCCGCTGTTCGGCGAGACGTACCTGCCCGCGTTCCCGTTCGAGCAGATGGCGACGATGGGCGGAGAGTGGACCCCGATGCTGGACCTCACGGAGACGGACAAGGATTACGTCGTCCGCTGCGAGGTGCCCGGCATCCACAAGGAGAACCTGGACATCAACCTGACCGGCAACGTGCTGCGGATCACGGGCCACAAGGAAGCGGTTCAGGAGGGGAAGGGCGAGACCTATCTCTATCGCGAGCGCGAGGTCGGCAAGTTCGTGCGGACCTTGAAGTTTCCGGTTCCGGTCGAGGAGGGGAAGATCGAGGCCGCCTATCAGGACGGGATCCTGACCGTCCACGTGCCGAAGGCGGCGACGGCGGTAGCCAAGAAGATCCTGATCAAGTGACCGCTGCGGCAGACGGCAACCGCCCCGAGGGAAGATCCCTCGGGGCGGTTTCCTTTGTTCAGGCCGACCGGCCGATGGGACCGCCCAGCCATTGTTCGGCCCACGCGCGTTCCCTGAACGCCTCCATCCGCAGGCCCTGATGCCGTCCGATCATGGCGATGAAGCGTGCCGCGATGCGGCCCCGCTCGCCTGGCGCGTAGAGCGCTACACGGCCCTGAAGCCGGTCCCGGCGGCTGCCGAAGGCGTCGGCAACCGCCAGCGCGTGCGCGCACTCGAGAATCGGCCCGTCCCGCCCCAGTTCCACCAGCAGGTTGAACGAGCGCTGGAAATCCGCCTCGCCCAGAAGGCTGTCGAGGGCGGGGTCGAGCTCATCAAGCTGATTCAGGGTCCCGCAGTCGAGCCGGGCCCGGCGTTCTGCCGCGCTGATCTGGTGCGAGAATGGCATGGGCACCGCCCATGTGAATGTGAGAGGCACAGAACCCTGCGAGATGTCGTCGGAGAGCGGGCGAGGGCCCGGGCGGGGGCTGGTGGGCTGCGCCGCGGACGGGGCCAGGGACGACAACAGCAAGCTATACCGCAGCATTGCATATCGCAACGGTATGCTCCGCACCGGAGGGTGCCTGCAGACTTAGCCGATTGGTGCCGTCCCCGAGATCTCGGCGAGGCGCGGCCCGCGCTGGGAGAGCGCCGGGTGCACGTGATCCACCCGGGCCCGGCCGTGGCGGCCGTCCGCGAAGGCCAGTTCCACCGGGACCCCGCGGAGGAGGCGCATGCCGGCGGGAACGAAGAAACGCCCCCGCCACCGTTCGGGGTCGAGCTGCTCGACCGTCACCTCGGCCCGCTCGAGGAATGTCTTGCCGTCCTGCGCGATGCGGGCCACGTAGGTAGGCACGACGCCGCTACACCCTCGTCCCGAATCGCAGCACCTGCGGCTGCACCAGCCGCTCGAAGTCCCGGTAGTCCATCCGCACCAGCTCGGTGAACGATCCCGCGTTGAAGGCGATCTCCTCGTCTTCCGCCAGGCTGTCGGTGACATACACGTCGAGGCCGTAGAGGTTGCCGAACGGCGGCATGGCGCCGAGGTCGCAGTCGGGGAACCGGCCCCGGAATTCCGCTTCGTTCGCGAGCTCGGCGCGCTCCGCCCCGGCCGCCTCCCGGAGCAGGTCGAAGTCCACCTGCTGGGACGCGGGCAACACGGCCAGGACGGCCTTCCCGTCGAGCCTGACGACGACCGTCTTGGCCAGCTCCTTACCCGGGATGTGGGCCGACGCGGCAATCTGCTGAGCCGTGACGGCATGCGGGTGCGGGAGGACTGCGTACTTGATCCCGTGGCTGTCGAGGAACTCCCTGAGCTGTCGAATCATGGGCTCCTCCCTTCCGCCTACGGACTGGTCCCGCGCTTCCACAGCGGCGCCCGCCACCGGCCCATGGCATGCCACGCGGCGGAGGAGTTCACCTCGACCTCGTCGCCCGTGTCACCCAACGGGACGCGTGCCAGCCAGCGGATGATGATCCGGTGCCTCTGCCAAAGGTACGTTCCCACCGTGAGTACGGTCAGGAAGTTCGCCACCATCACCGACCACCAGAGCGACTCGGCGCCGGTCCGGCTGAGCAACCCGTACACGGCGCCGGAGTAGAACACCTCGGCGCTCATGAACAGGATGAGCAGCGCGACGAGCCAGGTCGGGCGCCTGATCGCGAAGTGAACCGCTGAGACGAGGGCGACGCCCAATGCCGCGAATGCGAAGACGTGGAAGAACGTGTACGCCGCGACCCCCTGCCAGTCGAGCGTGCCGAACTCGGGCATGCGACGCCCGAACAACAGGATTTGACCGAGAGCGCTGGGCGTGTACAGGGGGCGACCGGCGAGCCAGTCGACGACGAAAAACCAACCCGCGACGGTGCCGGCACCCAGCAGGCCGACATCCGCGGCTTCCCGCAACAGCGAGTGGTGGTGTCGAATCATATGTCCTCCGGTGGGCACGCTTCCGCGCAAGCGATCATGGAGGGTGTTTCCTGAAGGCTGCCTGAAGTCAGGATGAAATAGTCTTCGTTGGGCCGGCACGGCTCTGGTGAGCCAGGTCACCGCCGGGTGGGGTTCATCCGGCAGACGTTGGCTTCTCGCAGCCGCAGCACGACGGCCGGTCGGAGCGTGGCCTGTCGTGCCTGGCGGTGTGCCGAGCCCACCCAAAGGAGGAGTAATGTCGATGCGTCATGCGGCGCGCGCGGCGGCGGTCGCTGGTATCGTGGGCCTGACCGTGAGCCTGGCGGGCTGCGCCGGCTACGTGAAGAAAGCGGACTTCAACAACGAAGTGGCCAAGCTTCGGGAAGAGATGCAGACCGGCGACCGCCAGGTCGCCGGGCGCGTGGATTCGACCAACCAGGCGGTCGCCGACCACCAGCGCCGGCTCGACGCCCTGGAGCAGGAGCTGCAGGCGTTCCGCAAGGAGTACCAGGTCAGCATCGAGAAGGTGAAGGGGATGCTCAAGTTCGACGTGCCCGTGCACTTCGGGTTCGACAGCAGCGAGCTGCGCGAATCGGACCGGCCGGTCCTCGACCGCTTCGCGAGCGTGGTGCAGGAGTACTACCCGGGGGCGCTGGTCACCGTGGAGGGGTTCGCCGATCCTGCCGGGAGCCCGGCCTACAATCTCCGGCTGGGTCAGCGGCGGGCGAACGCGGTGCGCGACTATCTGGCCGGCACCGGGGGCCTCCCGGCGGATGAGCTCAAGGCGGTGAGCTATGGCGAGGTCCGCAACCGGCAGGTGGTACCCGGCGCCAAGGGGCCGGGGGACGCCGGCGTCGAGAACCGGCGGGTCACGCTGGTGATCGACCACGCGGCCGTCGCAACCGACCGGGTGGCGGTGCAGTGAGCCATCGGCCGCAAGGCCGTGCGCGGGCGCCCTCCCGCCGGGGGGGCGCCCGCTCTCATTGCCGCGCCCCCCTGGTGAACGACTCCGATCCGCCGAAACGAACCGAGTACTTGGCGCCCCTCGCCGCGAGCATGTACTCTTCTGCCGTCGCGAATCCGAGTTCCTCGAGCTCGTGGCGGTTCTACCGGACCCTTCATTGGAGTTCTTCATGCGCACACTGTCACTCTCGGCCTGTCTGCTCTTGTGGGCGGTCGCCCTGCACGGACAATCCGCCTCGAACAGCAAAGCCGGCACGCTCTCCTGGGGACCTGCGCCTGCCGCGTTCCCCAAGGGAGCGCAGATGGCCGTGGTCAGCGGCGACCCCGGCAAGACGGGCCCGTTCACGGTGGAGCTCTCCTTCCCGGACGGATACCGGGTTCCACCCCACTTCCATCCCACCGACGAGACCGTGGAAGTGAAAAAGGGAACTTTTCTGGTTGGGATGGGGGACGCGCTGGACGTGGCCAAGACCAATGCCATGAAGGTCGGGGCCACGGGGAAGGTTCCCGCCCTGGCTCACCACTATGCGGTCGCGCGAGGCGCGACGGTCGTAGCGGTCACGGCGATGGGCCCGTTCGCCATGACGTACGTGCACCCGGCCGACGACCCCCGGACAGCGCCACACCCCTAGCGCGCGATCTCTCCGATCGCCTCGCTGAACGCCCCGCCCGGAGTGGGCGGGGCGGGGGACGCGGGCGCGGCGCCGCGGTCAGCTCGCCGGTCGGCTCAGGGCCGAGTCGGGCGCCGCGGCCCCCGCCGCGAACCTGAGGTCGAGGTGCACCACGATCTTGTCGTACATCTTGAGCATGCCCATCAGCTTCGACAGTCCCTCGACCCCGTAGTCCTTGAGGCTGAGCGGGGTCTCCCCGCGCACCCGGATGCCGTCCGCCTGCATGATCACGGTCGCGGGTATGGCGGCGTCGCGGGTGACGCCGCGGATCGAGAGCCGCCCTTCCAGCACCACGTCCGCGGTGTCACCCCGGATGGCCCCGGGCGTCACGCCGGTCAAGTCGAACCGGATCGTGGGGTAGCGGTCGGAGGCCATCGACTTGTTCAGGTCCTTGTCGCGGCGGTCATTGCCGGTCACCAGGGTCGAGACCGGCGCTTCCACCCAGCCCCGCACCTCGGACAGGCTTCCCCCGCCGGTCATTTCGCCCCGCACGGCGGTCGTGGTTCCCGTGAACACGCCGGTCGTGGCGCGACCGTCGAAACTCAAGCTGCCCTCGCGTACGGCCCCGTCGGGAATGGGCCGGGGCATCTGTGCGTGCAGCTCGCCCGCACCGAGCATGGCGAAGGCCGTCAACAGGAAACGCAGGTTCATCAGCCGGCTCCTAGCCTCGTCCGAGGCAGCGGTCCAGTTCAATTGGGGCCGATCGCCGTGCGGAGGACGAGCCGCGCCGTCACCGCGTCCGCCGGCACGGCGTAGACCTCGGCCGCGACGCCAAGCCGGTCCGTCAGCTGCCAGGTCGCTCCGCCGAAGACGACGCCGCGGTCGAGATTCACTTCGACCCGGGTGCTGTCCACCGCGCCGAACTGGTTGGTGAAGTTCACCTGGAAGCGCGGCTCCAGCCGGTTATAGCCCCCGCCGACGTACGGGCGGAGTCTGCCGCCGGCCATCGTCCATCCCAGACTGACATCGGCGCCGAAGATGTTGGGCGAGTACCTGTCGTCCGAGCGCGTCCCCTGGAAGCACTCGCTGGTCGGATCCCCCAGCTCCGCGTCGTCGCAGGTGATCGGTCCGCGGATCGATCCGAACGTCCCGTGGGCGCGGATCGCGGCCACGAGCCCGTCCAGTCGCCCGAAGCTCCTGGCGAGCGAAAAGCCGAACAGGTTGGCCTTCACTCCCGCGAGCCGCACGGGCGGGATCCACGACGCCTGCAGCGCCAGTCCGAACGGCAGCGGCAGGCTGATCCGGGGGCGCGGGACGGCGAAGAGCAGATCCGTGTTCTCCGGGCCTTTCCCGGGCCGGCAGATGGTCGGCGTCGCCGTAGCCCGGTCCACCTTGGGGAGGTAGGCCCCTTCGAGTCCCACACGCAGTCCCGGCAGGATCTCGGGTGCGGTCGCCGGCCCGAAGGCGAGCGGCACCGAGAAGATCGCCAGCGTCTTGGCCTCGTTCGAGCTCGCCGGCGGGCGGCAGACGGACTGCGCGGCGAGCGGCGCCGCCAGCGCACAGGCCACGAGCGCGAGGCCGGCGATCAGCCGCCGTTCCGAGAGATGATGCGCCATGCCCGCCTCAGTGCGTCGACGCGGCGGACTGTCCCGCCGCACCGACGCGAAGGCCGAACGGGCTGGGCTCGGCGGGTTGGGCGGCCCAGCTCCAGTACTCCCGCACCAGGCCGTCGTCGATCGTGAGGGCGATGACACGCCGTTCCGAG
>DASWAI010000174.1:0-3630 GCA_036391215.1 Gemmatimonadales bacterium | reverse complement strand
CCTGGGCGCGCTCACGGGCGTGGCCTTCCTGCCCCGGGTGCAGGCGCGGCGCTCGACCGACGGCCTCGTGCTCGGCGCCACCGCGGTGTACGCGGCGGCGGTCGCGGTCCTGGCGCTCGCCCGGGTACCGGCGCTCGCCGGCGCGGCGCTCTTCTCCATCGGGATCGCCTGGATCACGGTCATGCCCGCCTTCAACGTGGCGACCCAGCGGGCCTCGGCCGAATGGGTGAAGGCCCGGATGCTGGCCATGTACGTCCTCATGTACATGGGCGGGATGGCGCTGGGCGCCGCGCTGTGGGGGACCGTGGCGACCCATCTGGGCATCACGGGGGCGCTGCTCGCCGCGGCTGCGGGCCTGCTCCTCAGCTTCGCGGCCGCGGCCCGGTGGAGCCTCGGGCCGAGCGACCGGCTGGACCTCGCGCCCTCCGGCCACTGGCGCGACCCCGTCGTGACCGGCGACCTGCACCAGGACGAAGGGCCCGTGCTCGTGACCGTCGAGTACCGGGTGGCGCCCGAGGACGCCGCCGCGTTCGCGCGGGCGATGCACGGCGTCGGCCAGCTCCGCCGGCGGGACGGCGCGGTGAGCTGGGGCCTGTACCGTGACACCGCCGACCCCCGGCGCTGGGTCGAGACCTTCGTGGTCGAATCGTGGGGCGAGCATCTCCGCCAGCACGCCCGGGCGACCATGTCCGACCTCGCGACCGAGGCCGCGGCCCGGCGTTACCACCGCGGCGAGGGCCTCCCCGCGGTGGCGCACTTCGTCCACGCCGACACCTCCGAGTGACCGGACCCCGCGCGAGCGACCACCGGGCCGCGGTGCTGGCCGCCTTTCTCGGGTGGACGCTCGACGCGTTCGACTTCTTCCTCGTCGTCTTCGCCCTCACGGCCATCGCGCGCGACTTCGGGACCACCGACGCGGCCATCGCGCTCTCGATCACGGTCACGCTGGCGTTCCGGCCGGTCGGCGCCTTCATCTTCGGGCTGCTGGCCGACCGCTACGGGCGCCGGCTCCCGCTCATGCTGGACCTGGTGTTCTACTCCGTGGTCGAGGTCCTCTCCGGACTGGCCCCGGACTACCGCACGTTCCTCGTGCTGCGCGCCCTCTTCGGCATCGGCATGGGAGGGGAATGGGGCGTCGGGGCGTCGCTCGCCATGGAGAAGGCGCCGACGCGGCTCCGGGGCCTCCTCTCCGGCCTGCTCCAGCAGGGCTATGCGGCGGGCTATCTCCTGGCGGCGGTGTGCTTCTTCGTGGTCTACCCGCGCTTCGGCTGGCGCCCGATGTTCTTCATCGGCGGCCTGCCGGCGCTGGTCGCGCTGTTCATCCGGTTCCAAGTCAAAGAGTCGGAGGTCTGGGAGCGCACCCGGCACCGGAGCTGGGGCGCGCTCGGCCACGCCATCGGGAGCAACTGGCGCCTGTTCGTGTACCTGACGCTGCTGATGGCGGGGATGAATTTCGCGTCCCACGGCACCCAGGACATGTATCCCACCTTCCTCGAGCGTGACTGGGGCCTGGGCCCGCGGGCCCGGGCGGCCCTCACCGCCTTCTCGATGATCGGGGCCATCGCCGGCGGGGTGGTGTTCGGCCTCAAGTCGGACCGGGTCGGCCGCCGGCGGACGATCGTGCTCGCGCTGGGCCTCGCGATCCTGGTCATCCCGCTCTGGGCCTTCGCGCCCTCGATCCCGCTGCTGGCCGCGGGGGCGTTCGCCATGCAGTTCATGGTGCAAGGGGCCTGGGGCGTCATCCCGGCGCACATCAGCGAGCTGTCTCCCGATTCCGTGCGCGGCTTCCTGCCGGGGTTTGCCTACCAATGGGGCGTGCTCCTGGCAAGCTCGGTGGCTTACCTGGAAGCGCTGTTCGCGGCCCACGCGAGCTACGCGTCGTCCATGGCGCTCACCGCGGTCACCGTCTTCGCGTTCGCGGCCGCGATGGCGGCGGTCGGACGGGAGCGGAAGGGCGTGGAGTTCGGAGCCCCCCCCGTCTAGCCACCTTCGGCTGGAGATTGTATAGTATCGCCAGCCGCCGCCTTTCCCGGTGTGGCGCACCCCCAACAACTCGAAAGCACTTACGCCAAGGTTCGAAGACCAGGCGGTTGCCCGTCTAGTCCGCCGTCAGTCCGGCGGGGTTTCCGGTCGCGCCCCACCGGGTCGGTCGGGCGCCCATGCATTGACCCCGGTCCGCTCCGGGCCGGGGTCCGTTCCGGCGGCATCCACTCGAGCAGGAGGAACAGTGCGAAGACTGCGTGTTTGGACAATGGTGCTGACGGCTCTGGCGGTCGCGTCGGGAACGGCGCTGGCCCAGGAGCGGCAGATCACGGGCACCGTCACCCGGGCAAGCGGCGGGCAGCCGGTCACCGAGGCTGCGATCTCGGTCACCGGCAGCAGCGCCACGGCAAAGACCAACGATCAGGGCAAGTACAGCATCGACGTCGGGCCGGGCGAGGTGCGCCTCGTCATCCGGGCGATCGGGTACCGGAGCGAGGAAGTGGTCGTGGGGCCGGGGCAGGAGACGGCCGACGCCGCGCTGAGCGAGGACATCTTCAAGCTGGAGGAGCTGGTCGTCTCGGGCCAGCAGACCGGGGTCGAGCGCCGGAACGCCACGACCTCGACCGCGATCGTGAGCGGCGAGGACCTGAGCCAGGTGCAGGCGGCCTCGCTCGACCAGGCGCTCCAGGGCAAGCTCGCCGGCGCCGACATCGAGCAGAACTCCGGCGGTCCGGGCGGCGGGCTCCAGATCAGGATCCGGGGCGCCAACACGGCGATCGGCTCGAGTGATCCGCTGTTCGTGGTGGACGGCGTTCTCTACAGCAACGCGACGCTGCCGTCGGGACTCTTCAACGTGACCGGCAGCTCCTCCAATCGTGGCCGCGGCGAGCTCCAGGACGACGCGGTGAACCGGCTCGCGGACCTGAACCCCACTGACATCGCCTCGGTCGAGGTCCTGAAGGGCGCCGCCGCTTCGTCCATCTACGGCTCCAAGGCGGCGAACGGCGTCGTGATCATCACGACCACCAAGGGGCGCGTGGGCAGGCCCCGGGTGAACGTCACCCAGCGCTTCGGGTTCTTCGACATGTTACGTGGGCCCGGGTTCCTGGCGTGGGACACGACCCAGGCGCTCGCCAAGTACGGTGACGCCACCGTCCGGCCGTATATCCGGCCGGACGGCACGCTCCCGGCCAATGACTTCCTGCAGCAGCTCGCGGGCAGCAAGCCGTTCGCCTGGGAAACCGAGGCCAGCGTGGGCGGGGGCGACGAGAACACGAAGTACTACGTCTCGGGCGGCTGGACCGACAACCCGGGAATCATCACCAACACCTTCGCCAAGAAGCAAAACGTCCGGCTCAACCTCGAGCAGGATCTGGGCAAGCGGCTCAACCTGCAGGTGACGAGCGCCTTCACCCGCAACCAGACCGACCGCGGCATCACCAACAACGACAACAACGGCGGCAGCGTCACCTACTCGATCGCCTACATCCCGAGCTTCCTCCCGCTGACCAACCCGGATGGGTCGTTCCGGCCGCTCGAGGTGACCTACCTTCAGAGCAATCCGCTCCAGACGGCCGCCTTGGCGACCAACGACGAGCAGGTCATCCGTTTTACCGGTGGGGCCAACCTGTCCTTCCAGGCGTTGAC
>DASWAI010000173.1:0-15899 GCA_036391215.1 Gemmatimonadales bacterium | reverse complement strand
AAGACGTGCGCGTCATGCAGACCGCCGAGCACGTCCTGGAGCTCCTTGAGCCGGGCGATGATGGCCGGCCCGCCCTCCACGTGCGCCGCGACCGGCTCCAGCAGGTAGCGGAGCCGCTTGCCGGCGATGCGCGCGCGGTGCGCCTCCACCTGATCGGCGATGCTCCGCACGAGGGCGAGCTGCGCCGCCAGGCCCGCGCCGAGCTCGCCCATGAGCCGCCCCAGCGCCGCGCCCCCGGACTCGGCGGGAGGCACTCCCGGCGGGGCCACGAACGTGACCCGGATGCCGGGGAGCGCCGTCCGAAGCTTCGCTTCGGTCCGGGCGAAATCGCGCGCGAGCCGCCGTTCGAGCCGCCGGTCGGCCCGTTCCTTTCGGGACTCGAGGCGTGCGAGCATCCAGTCGGCGCCGGCGCGCTGGTAGTCGCGCAGCCCGTCGGCCCGGCTCTTCACCCAGGCGATGTGCACCTCGAGGTCCCGGCTCCGGCTGGTGGCCCGCGCGATATCGCGCAGCCGCCGGCGGATGCGTCCCGAGACCGCGGGATCCAGCTGCACCCGCCACGCCCGAAGGGCGCTTCGGAGACGCCGGAGCGCCACCCGGAAGTGGTGCAGTGCCTCCGCGTCCTCGGCGCGCCCCAATCGGAGGCGGGCGGCGACGACGTCGTCCAGAAGCCGGAGCGCGATGAGCCGGGCGCTCTCGTCAGCGGGGAGCTCGAGCAGGTTGGGTGGCAGGTCCATGAGAAGCGCGTCACAGCGCCGGTCGCCAAGGTAGGGTAAGGTACTGGCAAGCCGGCATCCTGCCAGCCGCCGTGGCGCCGACGTCTCGAATCCTCTAAGATGCAGGGCATGCTGCTGCCGCGGCGCGTGCTGAAGCGGAAAGAAGCGGACCGCGCTCTGTGGGTGACGCTCTTCGTCCTCACGGTGTCGGGCGTCGCGGTGGCAATGTGGCTCACGGCCAGGGCCGAGAAGAAGCTGGCCGGCCGGACGGAGGAACTCGCGCCGTCGGAGTTCGTGGAAAATCCGGCGGTGCGTCGGGCCGATTCCGTTGCTTCGGCCACTCCCCTGCCCGCCGTCACCGACTCCGCCAGCCACCCCGACTCCACTCCGTCCCGAGAGGTCTCCCGGTCCGCCGAACCCGGGCCGCCGGCCCGGCCTGCCGGGGGAACGCGGGTCTCGGCGTCCGCGCCGGGCCCGGTCCCCAAGGTCGTGGCGCTGCTCACCACGCCGACCAATCCGACGGTGGCGGCGATGACCCCCGCCTGCCGGAACGCCATCCAGGCTCGCGGGCCCTTCCGCGACGCCCGGGCGGGGCAGACCTGGCCGGAGTGCATGGACGGCGCGGGCAACCCGATGGTCGTGCAGTTCTGCACCTACGCCCGGCTCGCCAGCGGGGAGTGGGTCCTCTCTGAGAACAACCGGAGGGCGCCGAGGTGCCAGGCCGAGTTTCCCCTTGTCCGCGATGGCAAGCTGAAGGGCCTCGCGAGCCGCTGACGCGGCTCGTGGAAGGAGCCCATGGGACCGGCTGATCCGGGCGCTCCGGCGGGACTCGCGTGGCCGCTGGTGCCGCTGCTCGTGCTCGCGGCAGCGGGCGCCGGCTGGGTCGCGCGCGGGCTCCTCCAGCGCCGCCGCCCCGGCCCCGCCGGCGGCGACGATCTCCCTCTCCTCGGCATGCTGGAGTCGGCGCTCGCCGCCACGCCGATCGGCATCGGCTTCGCCGACCGCGCCCTCCGTTTCGTCCGGGTCAACGACGCCTTCGCCCGCTTCAACGGCATCAGTCCCGAGGCCCACGTAGGCCGCCCGGTGCGCGAGCTGCTTCCTGCGCGGGCCCTGACCGTGGCCGAGCCCTTGATCCACCGCGTCTTCGAGACGGGCGAGCCCGTGCTCGGCGTGCACGTCCGTCTGGGCGAGCCCACCGCGGCCGAGCCGGTGCGCGACTTCTACGGCAACATCTTCCCCGTGCGGGGCCCGCGGGGCCGGGTCGCCTGGGTCGGCGCCACCGTGCTCGACGTGAGCGCGCGCATGCGCACGGAGGAGGAGCGCGAGCGCCTGGTCGCCGCCCTCCGGGAGAGCGAGGCCCGCATCCGCGCGCTTTCCGAATCGGGCGTGATCGGCATGCTGGTGGCCACCCCCGACCGCATCATCGAGGCGAACGACGCCTTCCTCGAGCTGATCGGCCGGTCCCGGGCCGAGATGCTTGCCGGCGCGATCTCCCTGGCGGGCATCACGCCGCCGGAATACGCCGACGCGGACGCCCGCGCGCTCGCCGAGCTGCGCGAGACCGGCATCGTCCGGCCGTTCGAGAAGGAGTTCCTCCGCAAGGACGGCTCGCGAGTGCCCGTTGTGACCGGCGGCGCCATCACGGACCGCTCCCCGGTCGAGTGGACCTGTTTCGTCATCGACGAGAGCGAGCGCAAGCGGGCCGAAGCCGAAATGCTGGCCAGCGAGGCCCGCTACCGGAACTTTTTCGACCGGTTGCCGACGCCGATGTGGGTCTATGACTACGCCTCGCTGCGGTTCATCGACGTCAACCAGGCGGCGATCGACCAGTACGGCTGGACCCGCGAGGAGTTCCTCCGCATGACCGTTCGCGACATCCACCCGGTGGAGGACCTCGCGGCCTTCGAGGCCCGGCTCAGGGAACGCGGCTCCGGTGTGAGCGTCGGCTTGCGCACCCGTCACCGGCGCAAGGACGGCGGCATCATCGAGGTCGAGGTCGCAAGCCAGGAAGTGCTGTTCGGCGGCATGCGCGCTCGCCTGGTTAAGGCGACCGACATCACCGCCCGGGTGCGGATGGAGGAGGACGTCCAGCGCTTCGTCTCCCTCGTGGAGAACGCCGGGGACTTCATCGCGATGGTCAGCCTCGACTGGCGGGTGGTGTATCTCAACAAGGCCGGCCGGGCCCTCGTCGGGCTCCCGGCCGAATCCATGGTAGGCGACGTCCCCATCACCGGCCTGTGGCACCCGGAGTCCCAGGAAGCGGTGTGGCGGGACGCCCTCCCCCGCCTCGCGGCCGGTCAGTCCTGGGACTTCGACGGCCGGCTGCGCCACGTGCGCACCGGCGAGCCGATCGACGTCGAGTGCAACGCGTTCGGGATCCGGGACGCCAAGACCGGCCGGGTGCTGGCGGGCGCGTTCGTCGTGCGCGATCTGACCGAGCGGAAGCGGGTGGACGAGCACCTGCGCCAGGCCCAGCGCATGGAGGCCATCGGGCGGGTGGCGGGCGGCGTGGCGCACGAGGTGAACAACATGATGACCGTGATCCTGGGGTTCTGCACGTTCCTCGCCAAGAGCCTCGAGGACGGGGACACGCGGAACCAGGACGTGGCCCAGATCGCCCGGGCCGCGGAACGGGCGGCCGAGGTGAGCCGGCAGCTGCTGGCGTACAGCCGGCGCCAGCTGCTCCAGCCCCGCGTGCTCGATCTCAACAGCGTCCTCACGGAGATGGAATCGGTGCTCCGCCGCCTGATGGGAGAGGACCGCGCGGTGGCGCTGCGGCTCGGAGGCGGGGCCAGCTGGATCAAGACCGACCGGACGCAGCTGGAGCAGGTCATCCTCAACCTCGCCCTCAACGCTCGGGACGCGATGCCGCAGGGCGGCCGTTTGGCGATGGAGACGAGCCTGGTGACGCTCGACGCGGACTATGCCCGCCTCCACCCCGAGACCGCCGTCCGGCCCGGCCCCTACGTGCTGCTGACCGTCAGCGATACCGGACGCGGGATGGACGCGGCCACCCGGGCCCAGATCTTCGATCCGTTCTTCACCACCAAGCCGGTGGGCCACGGCACCGGCCTCGGGCTCTCGATGGCCTACGGCATCGTGAAGCAGAGCAACGGCTATATCTGGGTCTACAGCGAGCCGGGTCAGGGCACGACGTTCAAGATCTATCTCCCGCAGGTCGAGGAGAGCGGGGTCGCGACCGCGTGGACCGCGGCCGAGGCGCCCCCCCGCGGCGCCGGGGAGACGATCCTGGTCGTCGAGGACGAGACGCTGGTGCGCGACTTCGCGTGCCGCTTCCTGCGCAACGAGGGCTACGTCACCCGGGAGAGCGGCGACGGCATGGACGCCCTCGTGCTGCTGCGCATGCAGCCCGACGCGGTGGACCTCGTGCTCACCGACGCCGTAATGCCGCGGATGGGCGGCCGGGAGCTGGCCGACCATCTGGCGCGGCTCCGGCCCGGGCTCCCGGTGCTCTTCATGTCGGGATACACCAACGACGAAATCATCCGGCGCGGGCTCCTGAGTCCCGGAGCGCCGTTCCTGCAGAAACCCTTCTCCCCCGAGGCGCTGGCCACCAAGGTCCGCGAGGTGCTGGACGCGGCCCGCCGCCGGGGCGAGGCGGTGGCGGCCCCGTGATGCGCTGCCTGGTCGTGGACGACGAGCCGGTCGTCCGGCGGGCGGTGCGGCGGATGCTCGAGGCCCAGGGCTTCACCTGCCTCGAGGCCGGCTCCGGCCGGGAAGCGCTCGGAGTGCTCGCCGGCACCGGCGAGCTTCCGCTCATCGTGTCGGATCTCCGAATGCCCGAGCTCGACGGCATGGGATTCCTGGCCGAAGTCCGGCGCCTGTTCCCCGACACCGCCGTGCTGATGCTGAGCGGGGTGGCGGAGACCAGCGTCGCGGTGGAGTGCCTGCACCTCGGCGCCGCCGACTTCCTCACCAAGCCGGTCGCCGTGGCCGAGATGCACGCGCGCGTGACGCGGGCACTGGAGAAGCGCGCGCTGGTCATGCAGAACCGCCACTATCAGGCCACGCTGGAGCGACGGGTGCAGGAGCAGGCCGAGCGGATCCGGGAGCTCTTCCTGGAGGGGGTGCAGATGCTCGCCCGCGCGCTCGAGGCGAAGGATCCCTGCCTGCGCGGGCACTCGATCCGGGTGAGCCGCTACGCCGTGGCCACGGCGAGACGCCTGGGCCTGGGCGAGGCGGCCGTCGAGCAGATCCGGATCGGGGGCGAGCTGCACGACATCGGGAAGATCGGCACCCGGGAGGCGGTGCTTCAGAAGCCCGGCGCCCTCACCGAGGAGGAGCGCCATCAGATCTGCGCCCATCCCGTCCTGGGCGAGCGGATGCTGGCGCCGCTCGCGCGGGAATCGCCGGGCGTGCTGCGCGTGGTCCGGTCGCACCACGAGCGGGTGGACGGCGCGGGGTTCCCCGACGGCCTCCAGGGGGCGGCCATCCCGCTCGAGGCGCGGATCGTCGCCGTCGCCGATGCGTTCGATGCGATGACCTCGGAGCGGCCCTATCGGGGGCCGCGCGCGCCCGCCGCCGCGTTGCGCGAGCTCCGGGAGGTGTCGGGCACCCAGCTCGACGCCGAAGCGGTGGACGCGTTCACCGCGGTGCTCGCCGACCCGGCCATCCTGCCCGCCGAATAGCGGGGGCGTCAGAGCACGCCGCGCCGCTTGAGCTGGTGGTAGCGCTCCACCACCGCGTCCGCCGCGCCGGCCGGCGCCACGTCGAGCACCAGTATCCCCCGCTGCCGCATTTCCACCAGCGCTTCCTCCCGCGCCAGCAGCAGCTCCTCCGCGGCCGCGCGCTCGAACGCGCCGCGCTCCGACCCGGGCCGGCTCCCGGCCAGCCGCTCGAGCGCCGGGTCTCTGAGCGTCACGGCCAGAGGCACGTGCCGGGGCGCGAGGGTCGCCACCTGGGCCACCAGCGCCTCGCTGGCCGTCCGGTCGATCACGTCGGTGAAGAACACGGTGAGCGCCCGCCGCCGGTTGCGCGCCGCGAGGTAGCGGAACGCGGCCGGGTAGTCGGGCTCCACCAGCCGGCCCTCCGCCACCGCCAGGGCCTCGAGCACCGCGCGCAGGCCCCGAGCGCCGCGCGCCGGCGGCACGAAGTGCTGCACCGTGTCGGCGAAGATCATGGCCCCGACGTTGTCGTCGTGCTCCACGGCCGCGTGCGCCAGCCGGAGCGCCGCGTCCACCACGGCCTCCAGCCGGGATACGCCGTCGATCTCCGCCGTGAGCTGGCGTCCGGCATCGATCACGATCAGGAGGTACTCGCGCCGCTCGTCCTCGTACTGGCGGGCGATGGGCTTGCCCCGGCGGGCGGTGGCCTTCCAATCGATGATGCGGGTGTCGTCGCCGGGGACCCATTCGCGCAGACCCTCGAACAGCCGGCCTTCGCCGGGCCGGCGGACGTTGCGGAACCCGGCCTCCCGCCGGCGGCGGGCCTGCGGGGGAAGCGCGCGGGTGGAGGCGCCCACGAGGCTGGGAAACACCGTCACCCGCCAGGGCACCTCCAGGCGGGCCTGCCACCACGCGAGCCCCAGCGGGCCGAGCACCCGGAGCGCCATGCGTCCACCCACGCCCCGGCCCCGCGCAGCCGGCCGCACCAGCAGCTCTTCCACCGTCGGCGCGTCGGGGCGGAGGAGCAGGCGCCGCACCGGCGTAGCGAACCCGAGCGGTGGCGGTAGCGCTTCCCGGACCAGCACGGTCCGCGGATTGGGGTTCCCGTGGCGCCAGGTGTAGCGGACCGGGAGCGCGCGCCCCACCGAGAAGGCGGGCGGGGCGTCCCGCGTGACTTCGATCGGGTAGGATCCGGCGGCGGCCAGCGCATCGAGGCCGAGCGCCACGAGCCAGACCACATCGAGGACGAGCATGAAGGCCAGCCCCCCGGGCCACGCCAGCCCGGTGAGGCCGACGGCCGCGAGACCCACCGCTACCACGAGCCAGCGGCGGGACGGGACCGGGATCACGTGGGCGCGTCCACCTGCTCGAGGATCGCCGCGATCGCCGCGTCCGCCGTGACGCCCTCGAGCTCGAGCTCGGGAGCCACGCTCACGCGATGGCGGAGCACCGCGGCCGCCATGGACTTCACGTCGTCCGGCACCACGTATTCCCGCCCTTCGAGCAGCGCGATCGCCTGCGCCAGCTTGAGCAGGGCCACGCTCCCCCGGGGCGAGGCCCCGAGCGTGAGCGAGGGACTGGTGCGGGTGGCCCGGACCACGGAGGTCACGTAGGTCACGATCGGCGGCTCGACCCGCACCCGCCGCGCGGCGCGCCGGAGCGCCTCGAGCGTCGCCCCGCTCATCGGCGGCCCGAGGCCGTAGCTCGCCGGATCGTCCGCCTCGAAGCCGCCGAGGACCCGGTGGAGGATCGCCTGCTCGGTATCGGCGGCCGGGTAGCCGAGCACCACTTTCACCAGGAAGCGGTCGAGCTCGGCCTCCGGCAGCGGGTAGGTCCCTTCGAACTCCACCGGGTTCTGCGTGGCGAAGACGGTGAAGGCGCCGGAGAGCGGATGCGACGTCCCGTCCACCGTCACGCTGCGCTCCTGCATGGCCTCGAGCAGCGCGGCCTGGGTCTTCGCGGGCGCCCGATTGATCTCGTCGGCCAGGACCAGATCCCCGAAGATGGGGCCGGGCCGGAAGGTGAACGTTCCGGGCCCCGCCAGGAGGCTGATGCCGGTGATGTCGGATGGCATCAGGTCCGGGGTGAACTGGATCCGCCGGAACTCGAGGCCCAGGGCCAGGCTCAGGCTCCGCACGAGCAGCGTCTTGGCCGTTCCCGGCACGCCCTCGAGCAGCACATGGCCGCGTGCGATGAGCGCCGCCAGCGCTTCGCGGACGGCGGGCTCCTGCCCCAGCACCACGCCGCCAAGAGCGTGGACGAGCCCGTTCGCCACCGCCGACTGCCGGCCGATCTCGTCGGCCGGCGCTACGGCTTCAGATCCTCCCATACGTCCTCCACCACGTTGGCCGCATGCAGCACGCCGTCGGCGTCCTGCGGGCGGCCAGTGAGCGCGAGCAGCTCGGCCGCGGCCTCGCGCCCGCGGCCGGACCGGAGATACGGAGCGAGAGCCGCCAGCCACGGCCGGGGATCGGCGCGGAGCCCGGCGCCGCGCGCCGCCTGGGGGCCGCGGGAGAGCCGCCGGCGCAGCCCCTGCGCCATGAGCCGGACGGCGAGGTCGTGCCCGCGGGCCGCGGCCAGCGCGGTCGCGAGCGCGCGGACGTGCTCGAGCGGCGACCGGCGCTTGCGGCCGGCCGGGGGCCGGATCGGCCCGAAGCGGATCGCGGCGGCCGCGAGCGCGATGAGCCCCACCCCGGCGAGCTGCCACGCCGCCCAGCCCCACGGCGAGCGGAGGCTCCAGCCGACGACCGCCCGCAGCAGCGACCCCGACGGACCGTACCCCTGGTGATACTCATCCACCAGCGCGCGATCGTACCGGCCGGCCACGAGCCGCAGCGCGAACGGGCCCGCATTGGAGGAACGGAGCGCGCGATTGGAGAAGAGGGCATCGTCCGCCACCAGCGTCACCGCCCGGCCGCCTTCGAGCCTGAGCCTGAGCGCGGCGATCCGGCCTCCCGCCGTGCGGAGCAGGGTGTCGACGCCGAGGGGCTCCGGCACCTCGCAGGACGCGATGCGGCCGTCCTCGCCCCAGGCGGCGGAGTCGGTCACGATGCCGCTCGCCGCGCGCGCCAGCACGGCGCGCACCCGGATGTCGCTCTGCACCGCCGGCAGGCCGGGCGCCATCGCGATCATCGGCGTCCGCCGGAACCGGGCGGCGTACCCGTAGCACCGCATGACGGCATTCGTCGCGGGGCCGGCGAGCAGCAGGTCGTTGCGGCCCGCGAACGAGACGATCGCCGTAGCATCCAGGAAGTCGGGCGGGTCCGCGGGACCGAGCAGCGCCAGCACGGTGCGCTCGCCGCCCGAGTCGCCAAGCGCTGCGGGACGACGGCGGAAGCGCTCGACCTCGACCCCGAGCCGCTCCAGCGCGTCCGCGAACCCCTTGGAGCCCTCCGGGCCGGTGAGAAAGGTCGAGCGCCGCCGGTCGAGATCGGGTTCTCGCCGGCCGCGGGTCCCGAGGGCGGCGACGCCGATGGCGAGGGCGGCCAGCACCGCGACGCCGGCGGCGAGCTCAACCCGCGGCCGCATGCCACTCCCCCTCGGCGGCGCCGCGGAGGGCGCGATAGTCCTCGGGTCCGCAGGCCGCACCGCCGTAGACGTACCGGTACAGCGCGGCCACCAGCCGGGCGAGCCGCTCCCGCTCGGCCGGCGCCAGCCGGGCCTCGCGGGCATAGTCGCGCGCGGTCTTCCCCGGCCCCCAACGCACCGACCCCCGCGCGTCGAGCCGGAGGACGAGCGCCTCGAACGCCAGGCTCAGCGCCTCCCGGTAGCGCCCGGCTCCGGCCGCTTCGTCCGCCGCGCGGAGATACCAGGCCGCGTCGCGGCGGAACGCGGGCACCGGCCCCGCGGCCTCCGCCCGTTCCCGCCGGGCGGCGGCGCGCACCGTCTGCTGGAACACGTAGGCGGCATGGACCAGGACCGCCACCAGTACCGCGACGAGCGCGAACACGAGCCACTGGAACAGGGCCGGGTGGGCGAGGCGGCTGGCGGCGAGCCAGTCTCCCAGGCGTTCCCACCAGTCCCGCACGGCCAGCAGGGGGTGGGTCTCGTCCACCCAGGCATACGCGGGCGAGGCGAAGACCGTGTCGAGCACGGCCCGGAGCGAGTCGTCGGGCAGCTGCGGCGGGAGAGCGATCAGGCGGCGCCCTCGGAGCGGTCAGGCCGCCTGGAGCGTGGACGCGAGGACCTCGAGATCGAAGCCCTCCTTGCGAACGCGGAGATCATAGTAGGCGATGGTGAGCGCCGCGTGCGACAGCGGATAGAGGAAGAACTGCACCAGTCCGCCGATGGCCACCCCGAGGACGACGAACAGCATGGGTGACCGGCCCGCGCCGCCCATCGCCGCCATGGCGCCGATCACGCCCATCAGCATGCTGATGGCCAGCCACGGAAGCACCATGATCACGCCCAGGAGGAAGAGCAGGCCGAGGATCTTGAGCCGGAACCCCCCGGTGAGGCTCCAGGACCGGCCGAGGGCCGCGGTCGCCGACGGGAGCGCTTCGATCACCAGCGCGGGCGTGGCGAGCACGAGGCCGCACACGATGATGACTCCGGGGACGACGAGGAGGACGAATCCGATGATGGCCAGGAACCCGAAGAGAATCGAGGCCAGGATCACCCGGCCCACGAACGGGGTCGCGCGGTTGAGCGCGTCCCGCGCGGTGATGGCGCGGCCGAGGTAGCTCTCGGACACCACGAACACCGTCGCCGCCGTGGCGATCGAGCTCAGTATCACGTACAGGATGTAGTAGCCGAGCATCATCGCGGGGTGCTCCCGTCCGCCGCCGGAAGCTTCGACGAAGATCTGGAGCAGGAGGGGGACGCTGTTGCACACCAGCACGATGGTCGCCAGCGCGCCGAAGTGGCGCCGATAGACCTGGAACGAGGCGTCGATGATCTCGCCGACGGACAGGGGACGCAGGGCAACGCCGGTCATGGGATGCTCCTGGTGGGCGGGGGTCCGGAGACGGGATGAAGTTTATGTTGGAGCGAAGCCATTAGCCATTCAGCCGGGGAGCCGTTCGCCGCCGCATGACCGCCGCCTCCGACTACCGCCAGCACCTCGAGGTCGAGACCCCGGAGCACGTCGTGCTCGATCTCGAGATCGCCGGCGTGGGATCCCGACTCCTCGCCGCGGTGGTCGACACGGGCATCCTGCTCGGCGTGGCCACGGCCGCCGCCATGCTGGTCGCGGTGCTCTCGAGCTACGGGATCCTGCCGCACGGGGGAGCCGGGGGCGCGTGGGTCGCGGCCCTGCTGGTGGGCGCGGGCTTCGCGCTCTGGAACGGTTACTTCATCCTGTTCGAGGGGCTGCGCGGCGGCCAGACGCCCGGCAAGCGCTTCGCCGGCATCCGGGTGGTGCGGGACACGGGCCACCCCGTCACCATGGGGGCGGCCGTCATCCGGAACCTGCTCCGGATCGCCGATGCGCTCCCTCCGCCGTACCTCCTCGGCCTCGCCCTGGTGGCGTTCCACCCGCGCGCCAAGCGGCTGGGCGACCTGGTCGCCGGCACCGTCGTGGTGCGCGACCGCCCCTCGCCCGCGCCGCCCGGAGGAGCCGCGGCCACCGCCGCGGAGCCCCCGGCCGCCGTGCCGCTCGACGACGAGCGGTTCCGCCTGCTCGCCCGCTTCGCCAACCGGAGCGACCTGCCGCCGGCGGCACGTGACCGGATCGCGGCGTCTCTCGCGGGGCGCTTCGCCGACCGGGCCCGGCCGCCGGGCGCGAGCCTCACGGAGTTCCTGCTCGACCTGCACGCCCGGGAGCTGGCGCGTCGCCGCGGCCGGCTGGCCGGGCGTGACGGCCTCGCAGAGCACCTGTCCGCGCGGCAGGGCGAGCGCTGGGACGCGTTCCAGGCCCTGGCCGAGCGGGCGACCACCACCGGACTCGACAGCTTTGCGCCCGACGAGCTGCCGGAGTTCGCCGCCCGGTACCGGGAGATCGCGGCGGACCTCGCCCGGGCGCGGACCTACCACGCCGACCCCGGAACGGTCGCGCGGCTCGAGCGCCTCGTCGCAGCCGGCCACAACGTGCTGTACCGGGAGGAGCAGCAAACCTGGCGCCGGGCGTGGACCGCCGTCTCGCGCGAGTTCCCCGCCGCGGTGGTCGAGGCACGCTGGCAGGTTCTGCTGGCGTGGGCGCTGTTCACCGTGCCGGCCCTCGGCGGCTACGCGCTGATGCGCGAGCGCCCGGCGTTGGCGAGCGAGCTGCTCCCGGAAGTCATGCTCCGCCGCGCGGAGGCCGGGCGCGAGCGGGTGGCGGAGGGCCGGAAATACGTGTCCGTGGACTGGAGCGGCCGCCCGCTGGCGGCTTCGTTCATCATCACGAACAACATCCGGGTCGCCATCGCCTGCTTCGCGGGCGGCATCTTCCTGGGCGTGGGCTCGCTGGTGCTGCTGGCCTACAACGGGCTGGCGATGGGCACCTTCGCGGGTCATTTCGCGAATCAGGGCCTGCTGGGGTACCTGATGGAGTTCATCGTGGGGCACGGCGTGCTGGAGCTGTTCGCGATCTGGGTGTCAGGGGCGGCGGGGTTCCTGCTCGGCAAGTCCATCGTGGCCCCGGGCGACCGGTCCCGGACCGACGCGCTGGTCGCCAGCGGCCGCGTCGCGGTGCGCATGATGGGCGCCGTCGCGGTGCTGCTCGTCATCGCCGGATCGATCGAGGGGTTCCTCTCCGTGGGCGGCGAGGGGATCGCCGTCCGCGCGGCAGTCAGCGCAGCGAGCGTGGCATTCCTGGCCGGGTACCTCGCCCGGGGCGCCCGGTGGCGCCGCGGCTCACGTGTCGCGCAGCAGGCCGCGCATCCGGATCGCCAGCTTCTCGATCTCCCGTAGGCCGCCGAGCGTCTCGGCGTCGTAGCCCGCTTCGTTCAGCAGCATCAGCTGGACCTCCGCCAGCAGCGCGGACAGCGGGTTCGAAAGATCGTGTCGCAGCTTGCTGAGCCGCTCCCCGTCGGTCATCGCGGGGGCTCAGTCGAGCGACCGGTACAGATCGCGGATATGATGATCCCGGAGATCCCGGACCGAGGTCCACAAGTCCCCCTCCGAGACGGCGCAGAAGATCTCCGCCGTCTCCAGCTCCCGGCTCGAGTCGGACTCGACGAACCGGAACCGGCCGCGCCAGGCGCCGTCGTCGGTCCGCCGGATGATGAGGGAGAGCTGGATGAGCTGGCCGGAGCAGAGGAAGGGATCGAGCCCATGCTGGACGGGCTCCCGGGGGTCCCGGGTCGGCGGGAGAACAGTGGTTTGCAAGGCCATCAAGCGGTGTCCTGACGGGTTTGATGGAAGATAAGGCGGCTAACGGCCGAACGGCACCGGCACGAACGTCACCACGAACACCGCGACCGACACCCACCCGATCCAGCGCCGGCCCGGCGGCACCGGGCGCGCGGGAGCGAGCACCGAAGGATGCGCCCACCCGCCGCCGCCCACGAAGAGGGCCACCGCCACCCAGACGTACCAGTTCCACGAGAGCTGCGCCAGCGCCAGCAGGGCCAGCAGCGTGACCAATCCCACCGCCGCCTGGCGCCGGCCGAGGAGGCCGTAGAGCACGTGGCCCCCGTCGAGCTGGCTCAGGGGCAGCAGGTTGAGCCCCGTGACGAACGCGCCGACCCAGCCGGCGAAGGCGGGCAGGCTCAGGTGAACGCTCGCGGCTCCGGGCAGGAAGAGGTGCCGGAACCCGGCGATCAGGAGCGAGTCGCCGAGTCCGACCGGCTCGCCCGCGAGCGTCACGAAGCTGCGCGCCGCGGCGAGGCCGGGCTCCGCGGCTTGCGACGTGGCGAACCCCCAGGCGAGCACCACGAGCGTCAGCACGAAGCCCGCGAGCGGACCCGCGGCGCCCACGTCCAGCAGCTGGCGCCGGTCGAGCACGGGCGAGCGGAGCCGGATGTAGGCCCCGAGGCTGCCGATCGGCGAAAGGTTGGGCGGAACCGGGAGGAAGTACGGCGGGGACGCGTCGATGGCGTAGCGCCGCGCGGCGAAGTAGTGGCCCAGCTCGTGAACCAGAAGGATGCCGAGCAGAGGCAGCGCGAACGACCACCCGGCGACGAGGTCGCGCCAGCCGCCGTTCCCGAGCTGCTCGAAGAACCTGACGCCGCCCACCACGACCCCGGCGAGCCCCGGCGGCTCGGCGGGGGTCCAGCCGCCCGCCAGCACCGCCCCGGCGCCCAGGGCACAGACCACCGTGACGGCGAACAAGGCGCCGTGCAGCAGCCAGCGCTCGCGGCGGGCGGTCCCCAGGGGACGGATCAGGACCAGGTGGGTCCGCTCATGGTCGGCCCAATAGTGCCGGCCCGGCCAGGCGGCGAGCGCCCGGGCCAGCGCGGGGGAGGGCCCCCGGTGCTCCGGGGCAACCAGAGCCTCGACGTACTCCCGGCCGCCCAGCGCATGGGTGCGCCAGGCTTCGAAGGTGGCGGTGAGCGGCTCCACGGTCAGGCCTCTTGACGCCCCTTCCCGCACGGTCTAAGTTGAAACGCTCCTGCGATCAAGTCATCTCCCCAGACCATCTCGAAGCGCTCGCTCCGCAGGCCGCGGAGCTCGTCACCATACACCAACACCGCCCCTTGCACCGCCCCAACCCGTCGCGCCCGCCGGTCCGCCGTCCGGGCGTCCCCTGCGTGGAGTTTCGCCCGTGGATATCGCCGAGCTAAAACAGAAGTCCATCGCCGAGTTGCACCAGCTTGCCGAGCAGCTGAACATCACGAACTACTCCGGCCTCCGCAAGCAGGATCTGATCTTCCGGATCGAGCAATCGCTGCTCGACCAGGACACGGTGATCCGTGGCGAGGGCGTGCTCGAGATCCTGCCCGAGGGCTACGGCTTCCTGCGCAGCCAGGACTGGAACTATCTCTACGGCCCGGACGACATCTACGTCTCGCCCAGCCAGATCAAGCGGTTCGATCTCCGCACCGGCGATACGGTCATGGGCCAGGTGCGCCCGCCCAAGGAAGGGGAGCGGTACCTGGCGCTGCTCAAGGTCGAGAGCGTCAACTTCGAGGAGCCGGAGAAGACCAAGCACCGGATCGCGTTTGACAACCTCAAGCCGCGCTATCCCGACCGCCGCATCCGGCTGGAGCGCAAGAACGGCGATCTCTCCATGCGGGTGGTGGACCTCCTCTCGCCGCTCGGCATGGGGCAGCGGGCCCTCATCGTGGCGCCGCCCAAGGCCGGCAAGACGATACTCATGCAGAAGCTGGCCAACGCGATCAGCGAGAACCACCCCGAGATCGTCCTGATCGTGCTCCTGATCGACGAGCGGCCGGAGGAAGTAACCGACATGGAGGAGAACGTGAAGGCCGAGGTGATCTCCTCCACGTTCGACGAGCCGGCCGACCGCCATGTGCAGGTCGCCGACATGGTGATCGAGAAGGCCAAGCGGCTGGTGGAGCACGGCCGGGACGTGGTCATCCTGCTGGATTCGATCACCCGCCTCGCCCGCGCCCACAACGTGGTCGTGCCCCACTCGGGCAAGATCCTCTCCGGCGGCGTGGACGCCAACGCGCTGCAGAAGCCCAAACGGTTCTTCGGCGCGGCCCGCAACATCGACAAGGGGGGCAGCCTCAGCATCATCGCCACCGCCCTGATCGACACCGGCAGCCGCATGGACGAGGTGATCTTCGAGGAGTTCAAAGGCACCGGCAACTCGGAGCTGGTGCTCGACCGCCGGCTTGCCGACCGGCGCATCTACCCCGCCATCGACATCCAGCGCACGTCCACCCGCAAGGAAGAGCTCCTGATGGACAAGGACGAGCTCAACCGGGTGTACCTCCTGCGCAACTTCCTGGCCGACATGCCGCCGGTCGAGGCGCTGGAGTTCCTGCTCGAGCGCATGAAGCGGACGAAGAACAACAAGGAGTTCTTCGCGACGATGGCCCAATGACGGCGTGATTCCGCCGCAAGGCCGGGTGCTGGGGATCGATTGGGGCGAGATCCGCATCGGCCTCGCCCTCAGCGACGAGCTCCAGATGCTGGCGTCGCCCCTCGAGACCCTGGTCCGCCGGCGGGGCAAGCGGTTCCCCATGCCCCGGCTGCTGGAGCTGGTCGCCGCCCACGCGCCGGTGGGCGTGGTCGTGGGCCTGCCGCTCACGCCGGCCGGCGACGAGGGGCCGAGCGCCGCCGAGGCCCGGGCCGTCGCGACCCTGGTCGAGGGCCGCACCGGCCTCCCGGTCGAGCTCCAGGACGAGCGGCTCAGCACCGCCCGCGCGCTTCGGCTGGTGCGGGAGCAGGAGGGCTCGACCCGCGGGCGGAAGGAGGACGTGGACGCGCTCGCGGCGGCCGTCCTGCTCCAGGGCTTCCTCGATGCCCGGCGGGCCGGTGCGCGCTGACCGCGGCTTTCCGCGCCGCCGGCTCCTCGCGGCGATCGTCGCCGGGGCCAGCCTCGCCGGCCAGAGCGCCTGCCGGTCGCCCGCCCCGGGGCCGATCGAGCGCGTCACCGTTCCCCCCAAGGCCCGCTTCTCCGCCGTCGCCGACTCGCTCGCCGCGCACGGCGTCATCCGCAACCGGCTCTGGTTCAAGATCGTCGCCCGGGTGAAGGGCGTGGACCGCACGACCAAGGCCGGCGTGTACG
>DASWAI010000172.1:0-7034 GCA_036391215.1 Gemmatimonadales bacterium | reverse complement strand
CCGGGTCGTTTGCCCAACATAATGGGAGCGGGCACCGGACCGGGGTGTCGCGTTCCGTGACGGCGAAAACGGTGCGCACTTTGCTTACCTTACAAGGGTCGCTCGTGTGGCGCTCAGGAGGTCAGCATTCACATGGCTTCGTTCGACCTGCGGTTTCGTCGTCTCGTCCCCCGGCGTCTTCCCCGGCCGCGCCTGACCACGGGGCGCATCGTGGCGCTCGCCTTCGCCGGCGGAGCCGCCCTGGCGAGCGGCGCATGGATGATCCGCCCGGAGCCGGCCGCGGCCCCCGGTGCTTCCGCGTACGCCAAGGCCCGGGTGTTCGAGGAGGCGCTCACGCTCCTGCGGGCGCATGCGGTGGACACGCTCAACGAAGGTGACCTGTATCTCCAGGCGACGGAAGGTGTCGTCAAATCGCTCCACGACCCCTGGGCCGCGCTCCTCGTAGGGGACAGCTACGACCGGTTCAAGGATCGGTTGGACGGCCTCACGACCGGCGTGGGACTCGACGTGGAGACTCGCGGCGGCTGGCCGTCCGTGTCCAGAACGGTGGCTGGCTCGCCCGCCGCGCGCGCGGGACTCCGCGCCGGCGACCGGCTCCTGTCGGTCGACGACAGCGCCACCGAGGGATGGTCGGTCGAGCATACCCGCGACGCCCTGCGCGGGGCCGACGGCTCGGTCGTGAAGCTCGCGGTGGAGCGGTCGGACCCCGACTCCGCGTTCGCGGTCGCGCTCAAGCGCACGACCCTGCCCGAGCCGGCGGTGCGGCCGGGCGTGATGCTCGGCGACGGCATCGGGTATCTGGCCGTGACCTCGGTCAACGGCCACGCGGCCGAGGAGCTGTCGCACGAGGTCGACGCGCTCGCCGCCCGAGGCCTGAACGGCCTGGTCATCGACCTGCGAGGCAACCCGGGAGGCCTGGTCCAGGAGGGCACCCGGCTCGCCGAGCTCTTCCTCGACCCGGGACAGATCGCGGTGACGACCGTGGGCCGGGAGCGGGAGGTGTTCCGTTCGCACCGGGCCCAGCGGTGGCCGGATCTGCCGATAGCCGTTCTGGTCGACGGGGGCACAGCGAGCGCGGCCGAAGTGGTGACCGCGGCCTGGCAGGACCACGACCGGGCAATCGTGCTGGGAACCCCCACCTTCGGCAAAGGGGTGGTCCAGCGAACCTATCCGCTGAGCGAGGACGCAGCGCTCCGGTTCACCACGGCCCGCTGGTACGCACCGAGCGGCCGGTGGATTCAGCGTGGCGCCGCCCGCACGAACACCGGCTACTGGTCGGACGCCGGCCGGCCGCTGCCGGCCGGCGCGGGGATCGTGCCTGACACGATCGTCCTCCCCGCCCCGACCACCGCGGCCGACCGCGCCTACGGCGCGGCCGTCGGGCAGGATCTCCGAGCGTACGACGATGCGCTCACATCGATCGCGGCGCACCTCGTGACCAGCGGCGCCGTGACGACGGACACGGCCAGCGTCACGGCCCGGATGCGCGCGATGCTGTTCCAACGGCTCCAGGGCAGCGGCCTTCGCATCTCCGACACCCTCTTCACCGCCGCCCGGGCGGCGGTAGACCGAGACCTCGCCTCGGCCATGCTTCAGGTGGCGTTCGGCAGCGCCGTGGCGATCCGGCGCCAGCTCGCCGCGGACGAGCAAGTCGAAGCGGCGCGGGCGCTCCTGGTGGCCCATCCGACGGCGCACGCGGTGCTGACGCTGGAGCCGGCATCGGGGGACGCGGGGGCGAACTGACGGCGGGGGTGAACCCGCCCCGCCCCGAGCCGCGGCGCGGAACTTCTGCTCGATGATGAGTGTTATAACACCTGAATTGCCAAACCGCCACCGGACAGAAGAGACTCACACCATGGCATCCCCCGATTCGTCCACGGCCGGCACCCAGGCGCCGAGCGCCCCGGGCTATGGCATCGTTCCGCCCGGCTACCGGCTGCCCGCCGACACCCGGCTCGGCCCGGTCCGCCTCCAGGTCGCCGATCTCGAGCGATCGCTGGCCTACTACGAGCGGGTGCTCGGGCTCCACGTGCTCGCCCGCGGCGACTACGACGCCGCGCTCGGTCCCGAGGGCGAAGCAAGCGTGCTCGTCGCGCTGCAAGAGCGGCACGGCGCCGCCCCCGTGCCGCGCCACGGCCGCCTCGGGCTCTACCATTTCGCCATCCTGCTGCCGGAGCGCGCGGCCCTCGGACGGTTCGTCCGGCACTTGGCCGAGACCGGCGAGCACGCAGGCATGTCGGACCACTTGGTGAGCGAAGCGGTCTACCTCACCGATCCCGACGGGCTCGGCATCGAGGTCTACGCCGACCGGCCGCGCGGCGCGTGGCGGCACGAGGGCCGGCAGCTGGCGATGGCGACCCAGCCGCTGGACGTCGAGGACCTCGTCCGGGCCGCGGGCCCCGGGAAGTGGACGGGCATGCCGGCCGGCACGGTGCTCGGGCACGTCCATCTCTTCGTGGGCGACCTCGAGGAGGCGGCGGCGTTCTACCATGCCGGGCTCGGGCTCGACAAGGTGGTCTGGAGCTACCCGGGCGCGCTGTTCCTCTCGGCGGGCGGCTATCACCACCATCTCGGCACCAACACCTGGGCGGCGGGAGCGGCGCCGGCGCGCGAGGACGATGCGCGGCTGCTGGAGTGGGAGATCCGGGTGCCCGCGGTGGCCGATGCGCGTGCGGCATTGGCGAGCCTCGCGCGAGCTGGTGCTGCCGTGGAGGCCGCGGAGGACGGGGGCGTGGCCCGGGATCCGTGGGGGACGGCGGTGCGGGTGCGGGGGGAAGAGACCCGGTGATCGGCCGGGGGCAAACACCAACGCCCGCTCGCCACTGGCGAGCGGGCGCTGGCGGCGACCCGGCTATCTACGGACGACCACGATCATCCGCACTCGCTGAAGCCGCACACGTGGCACTTCATGCACCCCTCGGCGAACTCGAGCTGCGAGCCGCAGTCGGGACACGCGCCGGAGAGAGTCTGCTGCATCCCGCCGAACGTCATCTGCTCGGCTCCCATCGTGACCTGCTGCACCACCGGCGCATCCGCCCCGGACTCGGCCAAGCCCGGCAGCAGCTCCTGCTGCACGCCCTGCTTGTCCTGCATCCAGCGCTCGATGGCGATGCCGACCGCGTCGGGCACCGAGAGCACCTTGTTCGCTCCCAGGCCGATGGTCCGGTCGGAGCTGATCCCGCGGATCTGGCGGTAGATCTCCGCCATCGGGATACCCGACCGCAGCGCCAGGCTGATGAGCCGGCCCAGCGCCTCGACGTCGGCCATGAGCGCGCCACCCGCCTTGCCCAAGCTCATGAAGATCTCGAACGGCTGGCCCCTCTCGTCCTCGGTGATCGTGACGTACAGCGTGCCGAGCGGGGTCTCCAGCCGGCGCGTGGTGCCGCGCAGCAGCTCCGGCCGTGACCGCTTCTGCCGCCGCTGGAGGTTCTCCGCCTCCAGCTCGTGCACGATCTTCCGCAGCCGCTCGTTCTCGGCCCGAAGCTCGGCCAGCTCCCCATGAAGGTCGGCGGCTTCCCGCTGGACCACGACCTCGGCGCCGCCCACCGCTTCCTTCACCTTCTTGGCGGTGGCGCCGGTGGAGAGGACCTGCGCTTCGCGGCTCCCGTCTCGGTACACCGTGACGCCCTTGCAGCCGAGCCGGTACGCCTGGCGGTAGATCTCCTCGACGTACTCCTCGGTGGCATCGTTTGCGAAGTTGCAGGTCTTCGAGATCGCGGAGTCGTTGAACTCCTGGAACGCGGCCTGCATCCGGATGTGCCACTCGGGCTTGATGTGGTTGGCCGTGACGAACACCCGCTGCCACCGGGCCGGGACCTCGGGGAAGTTGATATGGCCCGCCTCCGCGATCCGCCGCATCAGGTCTTCCGAGTACCACCCCTCCTCCCGCGCGATCGCGACGAAGTCCTCGCTCACGTCCGGCATGAGCGCGCCGGCCTGATTCCGCATGAACGCCACGGCGAAGAGCGGCTCGATCCCCGAGCTGCAGTTCGTGATGATGGAAATGGTGCCCGTGGGCGCCACCGTCGTGACGTTGCAGTTGCGGAGCCGGCGCATCGGGCGGACCCGCTCGCCGTTGGGGCCGCGGGCGCAGCTCTGGTCGGGGCCCCAGATGCTCCGCTCCCACTCGGGGAAGACGCCGCGGTGGGTGGCGAGCCGCTCCGACTCCACCTTGGCCTCCTCGTCCACGAACTGCTGGATCTTCCGGCCGAGCGCCACGCCCTCCTCGGAGTCGTAGGCCACGCCCAGCCGCACGAAGAGATCGGCCAGCCCCATGACTCCGAGCCCGATCCGGCGGATGCGCTGGGCCAGCTCGGTGATCTCGGGCAGCGGGTACTGGTTGGCGTCGATCACGTTCTCGAGGAAGTGGGTGGCGAGGTGCACCGCCCGGCGAAGCTGATCCCAGTCGATCTGGCCGTTCCGGACGAACCCGCCGAGGTTGATCGAGCCGAGGTTGCAGACGTCGTACGGGAGGAGCGGCTGCTCGCCGCATGGGTTGGTCGCCTCGTAAGCGCCCAGGTGCGGGACCGGATTGTAGTGGTTGGCGCGGTCGATGAAGAACACGCCGGGCTCGCCCGTCCGCCACGCCCCGTGAATGATCTTCCGCCAGACCTCGCGGGCCTCGAGCTGCCCCACGACCTGCTGGGTCTTGGGATGGATGAGGTCGTACGTGCCGTCCGCCTCGACCGCTCGCATGAAGGCGTCGGTGACGGCCACCGAGATGTTGAAGTTCGTGATCTTGGTGATGTCGTCCTTGCAGGCGATGAACTCGAGGATGTCCGGGTGGTCCACCCGGAGGATCCCCATGTTCGCGCCCCGGCGGGTCCCGCCCTGCTTGACGACGTCGGTCGAGGCGTCGTACAGGGACATGAACGAAACCGGTCCGGACGCCACACCCATGGTGGAGCGGACGATGTCGTTCTTGGGCCGGAGCCGGGAAAAACTGAACCCGGTGCCGCCGCCCGACTGGTGGACCAGCGCCATGGCCCGGAGCGTGTCGTAGATGCCGCTCCGGCCGTTGGAGATCGCGTCGTCCACCGGGAGGACGAAGCAGGCCGACAGCTGCCCCAGGGGCCGCCCCGCGTTCATGAGCGTGGGCGAGTTGGGCATGAACAGCCGGTCCGCCATGAGCCCGTAGAACGCGTCCGCCAGCGCCTCTACCGCTCCGGCCGACGCGCCGTACCGGCGGTCGGGCTCCGCGATCGTGCGCGCAACGCGCCAGAACAGATCGCTGGGTGTCTCGACCGGCTTGCCCGCATCGTCCTTGATGAGGTAGCGCTTCTCGAGCACCGTGAGGGCGTTCGGCGACAGCGTAACGGCGTCCCGTGGGGTGGACGGATTCATGGGCAACCCCGGCATGTGAAGGATTCGTGCGGGCGTACGACCCGGCCTGTTCCGGCGGACCGGGCGTCCACCGAAACGGAGGGCCAAGCTAGGCCAACCCACATCGCGGCACAATCCCTCGTAAAATCCGCGTCACGATGCCAAATCTCGATTCTCACATCACAAAAATAGCCACAGAGCAGCCTGTGGATAAAGTGCGAATCCGCCGGTACACCCGTTGGATGCGACCAGCGTCACGTCACTGCCCCCGTGCCAGCGGGTAGCGCCCCTCCCGGTGCTGCCGGGCCATCTCGACGTAATGGGCCCAGGTGTCGGCGATCCGGCGGCTCAGGTCCGCATCCACCGGCCGCACGATCCGGCCGGGCACCCCCATCACCAGCGACCCGGGGGGGACGATCATGCCCTCGGGGATCACCGCGCCCGCGGCCACTACGCTCCCCGTCCCGATCCGCACCCGGTTGAGCACTACCGCGCCCATCCCGATCAGGCACTCGTCCTCCACCTGGCACCCGTGGAGGATCACCCGGTGGCCCACCCCGACCCGCCGTCCGACCGTACAGGGAATGCCGGTGTCCACGTGGACGATGGTGCCGTCCTGGATGTTGGTCTCGGGGCCGATGGTGATCGGCGCCAGGTCGCCCCGCAGCACGGCCTGGTACCAGACGCTGGAGTGGGCCCCGAGGGCGACGTCGCCCATGATGGAGGCGGTCGGGGCGACGAACGCGGAAGGATCGAGGGTAGCCATCAACGGCCGACGGCTGCCTAGGGCTGCGGCCTGAAGATCATCTGCGTCCAGCCCTCCACCGCCTGCCCGGCTTTCGTGGCGGGATACCACGACATCTGGTCGGCGAAGGCGCGAACGTCGCGCTCGAAGGCGGGATCGTTGGACGGCCGGAGCGGCTGCACTTCTTCCGTCTTCCCCTCGGCCGAGACCTTCACCCAAAGGATCGACGGACGCGGATGCGGCTCGGCCGCGTCGCCCGGAACGGGGACGAACGGCGCCGCGACCGGTTTGGGGCGCTCGTCGAAGCAGGATCCGTCGGCGTTATAGGTCGGCCCGGGCGAGCAGCTGCTCACCCCGCGCGCGGCCAGCGCCCGGCGCGCCCGCTGAGGCAGCGGCGCGCCCAGGCGCGTGAGCTGGGGCCGCACTTCAGTGATCTTGCCCGCCTCGACCACAATCGTGTCGGCGTAGAAGTTGTGCAGCGGCGCCGAAATGGCGAGCGCGTGCGGCCCCGGCGCCAGCCGGGTCACGGGCTCGGTCACCGGCTTCTCGTCGATCAGGACATCGGAGCCGCGCGGCAGATCGACGATCCGGACGCCGCCGCTGTCCACCGCCCCGCCAGCGGGGGCGGATGCGGTGTCCGCCCGGGCGGCGCGCGGCGCCGGCCCGGGGGTCGGAGCGGGGGCCGGAACCGCGGCAACCGGTGTCGGACCCGCTTTGGGGGGCTTGGCCGGGGCTGGCGCGGGCGTCGTAGCCGGCGGCGCCGAGGCGGCCGCCGTGTCGGCGCGGGTGGTGTCGCGCGCGGCAAGCGTGGCTGACTTGCCGGCCGTATCCGCGGCGGTCGAGTCGCTCCGGACCGCCGGCGTCTCGGCGCCGGCCCGGGCCCGGAAGTAGAAAAACGCCCCTCCGCCCGCCGCGATCAGCAGCAGCGCCACCCAGGCAAAGGGGCTCGATTGCTTCCGCCGCATGA
>DASWAI010000171.1:0-11269 GCA_036391215.1 Gemmatimonadales bacterium | reverse complement strand
CTCGGGCAGCTCGTCCAGGAAGAGCACGCCGCCGTGGCTCAGGCTCACCTCGCCCGGCCGCGGCCACGCGCCGCCGCCGATCATCCCTGCGTCGCTCACCGTGTGATGCGGCGCCCGGAACGGGCGGGTGCCGATCAGCGGCTGCCCGGGCGGAAGGGTCCCGGCCACGCTGTGGATCCTGGTGGCCTCGAGCGCCTCCTCGAGGATCAGTGTGGGGAGTATGGTGGGCAGCCGGCGCGCCAGCATGGTCTTCCCGGCGCCGGGGGGGCCCATCATCAGGAGGTTGTGGCTTCCAGCCGCGGCGACCTCGAGCGCGCGCTTGGCCACGGCCTGGCTGCGCACCTCGGCGAAGTCCACGCCGTCCTCCGCCGCCGCGCGCAGCGCCGCGGCCGCGTCTGCCCGCGCCACCGGGAGATCAACCCTCCCCGCGAGGAAACCCGACACCTCCGCAAGCGAACCCGCAGCGCGGACGTCGAGTCCGTCCACCAGCGCCGCTTCGGCCGCGTTCTGCGCGGGCACGACGAGGCGCCGGGCTCCGGCGGCGCGCGCGCAGAGAGCCACGGGCAAGGCGCCGCGCACCGGCCGGAGGTCTCCCTCGAGACCGATCTCGCCCAGCACGAGTGCCTCGGCCAGCCCATCGCCCGGGACTTGGCCGCTCGCCACGAGAATGCCGAGCGCGATCGCCAGGTCGAAGCCGGAGCCGGCCTTGGGACGGTCCGCCGGGGCGAGGTTGATCGTGATCCGGCGGAGCGGAAACTCGAAGCCGGCGTTCAGGATGGCGGCGTGGACCCGCTCCCGGCCCTCCTTGACGGCGCTCTGAGGGAGTCCGACCGTCGCGAGCGAGGGCAGCCCGTTGGAGAGATCGACTTCAACCTCTACCGGATACGCTTCGACACCGAGCACGGCGGCTGAGCGGACGCGAGCGAGCATGGCGGCATGGGTAGCGACACTGCCCAGCGTAGCGTCCGGCGACACGGCCCGGCGCACCCGCCCGCCGCCGCACGGCGCCAAACTCCGCCGAGCCACCGCCACCCCTCCCCGTCCCCCTCTCACTTCTCACTGCTCACTCCTTTGCGGCCCCGGTTTTGCCTGACCAAGACTCCGAACAGACCCAAGTGGCTTCGCGACGGCGCCTTAGGCCCCCGCACCCCCCGCAACCGGCAGGAGTCGCTGGCAATTCGCGGCACGCTTACGCCAATGAAGCAACGCCTCGGTCCCCTCGCGCTGGTAGCGGCCCTCTCGTTCGTCTCGGGCGGGTGGCTGCTGGACCGCGGACCGGCCGAACGCGAGGCCCTCTACGAGCAGGCCCGGGTGCTGGAGACCGTCCTCGCCGTCATCCACGACCACTCCCTCGACTCCCTCGACCAGACCGAGCTGTTCCAGAACACCGCGCGCACCATGGTGGCGCAGCTCAAGGACCCCTACGCCGAGCTCCTCGTGGGCGAGGGCTACCGCCAGTTCAGCCGGCAGATGTCCGGCACCGGCGAGCTGGAAACCCCGGAAGCCCGCGCGGTGCCCCGGGGCGTCCGGATTCCGGCGACTTCTCCCGGAGTGATGCTGGCGCCGACCACCGGCTACGTGGCGCTCCACTCGCTGAGCGAGGGCTCGGCCGACGAGCTTCAGAGTGTGGTCTGGGATCTCCGGAAGCGGGGCATGCGCACGCTGGTCCTCGACCTGCGCAACGACCCCGGCGGTCTGATCAAGGAGGGGGTGCAGGTCGCCGAGCTCTTCCTGCCGAAGGGCGACACGATCGTCCGCACCCGCGGCCGCACCCCGGAGCACAACAAGACCTACGTCGCCGGCGTCGGCTCCCGCTGGCCCGACCTGGGGCTGGTGCTCCTCGTGAACAGCGGGACCGCGAGCTCGGCCGAGCTGATCGCCGGCGCGCTCCAGGACCACGACCGCGCCGCGGTGGTGGGGCTGCCGACGTACGGCAAGGGAGTGCTCCAGACCACCTACCCGCTCGAGAGCGACATGGCCATCAAGCTCACGACCGCCCGGTGGTTCACCCCGAGCGGGCGGAGCGTCAACCGGCCGCGCACGCACTCCGATAGCCTGCTGGCCGACGCCCGCGAGCTCGCCGCCCTGCACGGCGTGAGGTTCCGCACCGACGACGGCCGGCCGCTGCCCGAGGGCAAGGGCATCCAGCCCGACCTCCTGGTGCGGCGCGACACGTACACGCCGGGCGAGCGGGCCTTCCTCGACTCGCTCGGCAGCAGCTACGCCGCGTTCCGCGGGGCGCTGGCCGACTGCGCCGTGGCGGTCAAGGCGCAGGCGGACCTCACGTCCGAGAGCTTCACGGTCACGCCCGCGATGCGGGCGCGGGTGCGGGCCGGGCTGGAAGCGCGCGACGTCCACGTGTCCCAGGCCGTCTTCGACAGCGCCGCCACGTACGTGGACCGCCAGCTGGGCTACGAGATTGCGCGGGAGGTGTTCGGTGATGCGGCCGCGAGCCGGCGCCGGCTGCTGGACGACCGCCAGATGCAGGCCGCGCTCGACCTGATCGCGCGGGGCGCCGCCGAGGACGCGCTGATCCGGAACGCGCAGGACACCGACGACTAGAGGCCGGCGGAGCGCGCCGGCGCCCCGGCCGGCACCAGCCGCACCACCACCGTCGTGCCCCGCCCCACCACGCTCTCCACTTCCACCGTCCCGCCCCAGCTCTCCACCAGCCGCCGCACGATCGCGAGCCCCAGCCCCGAGCCGCTGGTCGTGGTGGAGAATCGCGGCTCGAAGATCCGCGGCAGCAGGTCCGGCGGGATGCCCGAGCCGTCGTCCCGCACCTCGAGGCGGCCCGACGCAACCGCCACCGCGATGTTCCGGGCGCCGGCGTTCCGCGCGTTCTCCAGCAGGTTCACGAGGACTTCCTTCACTTCGTCCCGGCGGGCGTCGCCCCAGGCGGGACCCGCCGGCTCCAGCCGCACCGTGGCCGCCCCCTCGCCGGCCAGCTGGTAGAGCTGGACCACCTCGTCGGCGACCGCGGCCAGGTCGATCGGCTCGAGCGGCTCCTGCTCCGGACCCGGCGCGGCGAAGCGACTGAACGCCCGCGCGATGGTATCCAGCCGGTCGATCTCGCCGAGGATCCGGCGGGCCGTGTCCTCCAGGGCGCCGCCGAAGTCGCCCGGCCGGTCGCGCCAGACCCGCCGCAGGTGCTGCACGCCGAGCCGCATCGGGGTGAGCGGGTTCTTGATCTCGTGCGCCACCTGCCGCGCCATCTCGCCCCACGCCAGCACCCGCTCCGCGCGGGAGATGTCGGTCACGTCGTTGAGCGCGAGCACCGCCCCGCTGAGATCGCCCAGGGCCGCGAGCTGCGCCGTGAGCCGCCGCCCGCCTACCGTGAGCTCGGTGCTGGCGCCGAACAGGCCCGGGGCCGCCTGAAAATCACGGACCGCGTCCGCCAGCGTTGCCCACTCGCGGTCCAGCCGCTCCACCAGCACATCCCCCTCGGCCAGCGGGACGCCCAGCAGGTCGAGCGCCTGGCGGTTGGCGATGATCACGTGCCCGTCCTGGTCGAGCGCGACCACGCCGGTCGCGACGGTGGCGAGCACCGTGGCGGTCCGGCGCCGGGCCTCCTCCAGCGCACTCTGGCTCGACCGGATGTCGGCGGCCATCCGCTCGAAAGCGCCGAACACCGGCTCGAACTCCAGCGGCGGGTGCGCCGAATGCGCCGGCATCGGTTGCCCGCGGCCCAGGGCGATGGCCGAGCGCCGCAGCTCGGACACCGGGCGGGAGAGCGCCAGCGCCGCGCGCCGGGCGCCCACCAGCGCGGCGACGACGCCGATGATCGTCGCGAGCAGGAGCACCAGGGCGAGGTCGAGCTGCCGCGCCGCGAGGCTGGAGTCGTCCGCCACCTGGGGCGTGGCGAGCACGCCCAGCGTCGCCGGCGTGCCGGGCTGCACCACCCGGAAGCCGAGCCGCTCGCCCAGCTCGGGCATCGGACCGTCGCGCGTGAGCTCGAGCTGCCCCGCCTCCGCGAGCGCGCGGAACGCCACCGGGTCCATCAGCTGGCCCACCACGCCCAGATCCTGGAGCACCGGGGCGCTGGTGGCGGCCAGGGCGCCGCCACGATAGAGCGCCAGATCGGCGTCCACCCGGCGACCCAGGTCCCGCAGCTGATCCTCGAGACCCGTCCCGCGCGAGCGCTCCAGGCCCGGGGCCCCGAGCGCGGCGTCGCGCAGCGTCTGGGTGATCAGGAGGTCGCGCCCGCGCTCGGCCTCGGCGGCGAGGCGGACGAACCCCCAGATCGAGAACCCGACCGTCGGCAGCATGAAGAACACGGCCAGCGTCACGGCCAGGCGGAAGCGGAACGAGCGGGCCAGGCTACGCCACCGGGGCAGCGCCGGCGGCGCGCCCGCCACGAACTCCGCGAGGAGCCACGCGAAGGCCAGCACCCCGACGTCGAACAGCACGACCAGCACGCCGCGTACCGACACCGGCAGCGGACCGCGCAGGTCGATCGCCGCGCGAATCTCGCGCGGGCCGCCCGGCAGATCGAGCCTCCGCTCCGCCCGGAGCGTCCACCCCTCCCGCCGCCAGTAGAGACTGTCGCCCGGCGCCGCCGCCGTAGGGGACGGCGGCGCCAGGGTCAGCCGATCGAGCGTCGAGGCGCGGCGGTCGGGGTCGAGGAGGCGTCCCAGCCGGCCCGGTGGCACCAGGCGGGAGCGCGGCCCCACGGCGACCGTCATCACGGCGCCCGGTCCGGTTCGCACCACCAGCACGTAGTGCACGCCGGGCACGCGCCGGAGCGCCGTCACCCGCTGCGCCTGAGCTGGCGGGAGTGCGCGCACCAGCGACGCCAGGAGCGGGAGCGGGACGTCGAGCGAGTCGAGCGGCAGCTCCTCGCGCAGGGTGCCGTCCCGGCTCCAGAGCGCGAGGTGGGCCGGGTAGGCCTGCTCGCCGAGCTGGGACTCCCCCCACAAGGCATACATCTCCGACGCCGTGCCCGGCGCGGGCCCCCGGCGCACCGCCTCGCCGAATCCCTCGAGCAGCGGCACCGCGAGCGGGTCGGGCTCGGGACCGAGCCGGGCCACGTCCCGCTGCGCGACCTGCAGGCGCCCCGCCAGCTCCGCCCCCCAGGTCGCCAGCGCGGCGGAGCTTCCGGCGACGAGCCCGATGCCCAGGATCGTGGCGGAACGGGGTGCGGGCAGCGCCACGAGGAGCAGCGCCGGCGCCCAGAGGAACGGGTACCAGTCGGGCCAGCCGCCGGGACTCCAGCCGAACAGTCCTACGATCGACACCAGGAGCGCGATGGCCACGCCGGTGGGCACCCGCCAGCGGGCGCCCGCCTGTTCCGCGCCCCGGAACAGCGCCGCCGCGACGACGATCGGCGCGGACGCCGCGAACAGAAGCGTCACCTCCCAGGAGAGCCAGAGCCCCGGTGGCGCGCCTCGCGCCGGCGGGGTGATGCCCCGCGCCAGCGCGATCACCAGCGAGGGCGAGGCAAGCAGAAGGACGACCGCGGCGGCCAGGCCGTGCCACCGGCGCGCCGGCCGCCGGATCCACAGCCAGACGCCGCCCAGCGTGACGAGCCCGCCCGCCAGTCCCAGCACCCCGGCCGACCCCGAGAGCGGACCCAGCATCGGCCGGAAGAAGGTCGCCGGAGAGAACAGGGCCCGCGCCCCGAGCGCCGCACCGATCGGCGCCCGCGCGGCGAGCCACACCACGAAACCGAGGACGACGTACCGCTCCAGCGGGCGGGGGGCGAGGGAGAACGCGAGGCCGAGCACCAGCAGCAGGAGCCAGGTCACGACCCGGCTCCCGCGCTCGAGCGCCAGCTCCTTGGCCGTGCCCTGCTCCGGCGGCACGGGGAGCACGCTGAAGAGCAGCCGGGAGCCCGTGGTCGTCGGCTCCTCGTAGTCGAAGAGGTCCCGGTGGCTCGGCGCCGCGCCAGGCGGGTAGAAGACCAGCGAGACGTCGGTGCTCCGCCGCAGGATCTCCGCCAGGCTGCGGTCCTGCTCCGGCACCGAGGCGTGGGCCCACACCAGCACGGAGGCCACGGCGACCTTGCCGTTGGCCGAGTGGCGCCGCGCCTCGAGCACGACGTAATATCCCGTCATCCGCACGGCGATCGAATCGCCCGCCGCCGTCGGCGGCAGCCGGTGCCGTCCCGCCCAGGCCCAGGGCGCACCGCTCGAGTCGAGGACCGCAACGCCCATCTCGGGGCCGAAGACGGGAACGGCGCGCGCGAGGCGCCCGAACGCCGCATCCCGCGGGCCGCCGGCCGCCGCGGCTCCGTCGGCCGCGAGGCGGTTGACGGCGCGATACGCGAGATGGAGGCGTCGGGCGAGCGCGGCGGACGCCGACTCGACGGTCGCCGCGCGCCGCCTGTCCCAGGCGGTCTCGACCGCGTGCAGGCGCAGGTTCGCGATCGTGAGCCCGGCCACGAGCGCACCCATCGCGACCGCGAGCCCGCGCCGACGCCAGCCCGACCAGGGGTGGAGCGCCGCGATCGCCGTCGCGGCGGCGAGCCAGGCCGCCGCCACCCACGCCGCCGACGGCTGCCGGAGCCACTCGGCGGCGGCGGCGCCCACGACCAGCACGAGCACCGCCCACCAGCGAGCGAGATGCCTCACGACCCTCGTCCTTGGCGGCTGAAGGACATGACACCGGTGGCCATCCGCGACCGGCTGCGCGCCCGGCCCGCCCTGCTGGTACCGGTCGGGACCACCGAGCAGCACGGGCCGCACCTGCCCTTGGGCTGCGACAGCATCATCATCGAGCGCCTGGCGGATGACCTGTCGGCCGCGTCCGGGATCCCGCGTACACCGGCGATCGAGTACGGGGTGCAGCCGCCGACCCACCCGCTGCCCGGGGGAGCCGCCCTCCGCCGCAAGACGCTGCATCGGGTCATGAACGAACTTATCGAGTCATGGGAAGAGGGGGCAGGCGTTCGGGAGTTCATGATCCTCACCGCCCAGGCCAACGACGCCCACCTGGAAGCGTTGAGCACCATCCGCACCGCCGCCGCCTCGGTCGTCGTGGTGGACGTCTTCGCGCTGGATTTCGGCGACCGGCTCGCGGCGCCGAACCCGAAGATGGCCGGCGGCGAGCTCGACACGTCTCTGCTCCTCTACCTCGCCCCCGAGCTGGTCGCCCCCGGGCTCATCCCGGCCGGCCTGCCCGCCTCGGCCACCAAGGGGGAGGCCTTGTATAGATTCATCCTCGAGCGCCTGAACCAGCGCCTCCTCAGTCCCTGACCGGACATCGCCGCCATGCGCGCGTTGCTCGCCTGCCTGCTGGTTCTCCGGGCCGTGCCCCTGCCGGCCCAGGAGACTTTCGATCAATCCCTGAGCATCCAGCAGGGCGGCAAGGAGATCGGCCGGGAGGACTACTCGCTCCGCCCCGGCTCCCGCACCGGCTCCATGGTGATCACCGCCCGGAGCCGGTATCCCGCGACCAACCCGACCACCCTGATCCGGGCCACCCAGGAGCGCGGTTCGGACGGGGGGATCGCCAAGTTCGAGCTCGACGTGCAGCAGCCCGAGGGCAACGTCATCATCCTCGCGGCGGGCTCCGGCGCGCGGCTCATCGTGCGCTCGGTCTCGAAGGGGTCCGAGGCCGGCCGAGAGCTTCCCGGGGGGCGGGACATCGTGCTGCTCGACGACCGGGTCTTTTCCCTTTATCTCGCGGTCGCGGACGCGGCGACCGCGGCCGGCACGCGGTTGACCGCAGTCTACCCCCGGAGCGGGCGCCGGGCGACCATCATCGCCCGGCGCGAATCGGGACCCCAGGGAGCCACCATCAAGCTGTCCGGCGACGTCACCGGAACCCTGACCGTCGACGGGCAGGGCCGGCTCCAACGCCTCGACCTGCCACCGGCCGGCATCCTGGTCACCCCGGCCGGGAAGTGAGCCGGGGCTTCGGCCTCCGCGTCCCTTCGTCGCAACCTGAAACTTATGGTTCGCGCGGCCCGTAAGTGGGCCGGGCTCATTCGTCACACAAAGGACACTGGCATGCGCCGTTGGCTCGTTCTGCCCATTCTTGCCGCCGCGGTTCCGTCGCTGGTGACCGCCCAGGAAGTCCCGGACTCGACCATCGCCCCCCGTCCGCAGCCGACGGCGTCCCTGTCGCTGGCGGACGCGCTGGAGCAGGCCCGCTCGAAGAGCCCCGCCTACCGCCAGGTCCTGAACAACGCGGACCCGGCTCGCTGGGGCGTGCGGAACGCGTACGGCAACTTCCTGCCCCAGCTCTCCGTCTCCGGGGGGGTCGGGTACACCGGCTCGGGTGAGTCGCAGTTCGGCGCGTTCTTCGGCAGCACGTTGCCCTTCGTGAGCTCCAACTATCAGATCGGTCTCCAGTGGCGCCTCGACGGGCGGGTGCTGGCGGCGCCGAGTCAGCAGAAGGCTCTCCAGCGCGCGACGACGGAGGACATCGCCGACGCGACCGTAGGCCTGCGCGCCGACGTGACGACCCAGTACCTGAACGTGCTGGCGGCGGTGGCCCAGACCGAGGTGGCGCGGCAGCAGGTGAGTCGCAACGACGAGTTCCTCCGCCTGGCCCGCGCCCGCTACCAGGTGGGCCAGGCCACCCTACTGGACGTGCGCCAGGCCGAGGCCACCAAGGGCTCATCGGAAGTGGCCCTCCTCCAGGCCTACCAGCGGGAGAACGAAGCCAAGCTTGAGCTGTTCCGCCGCATGGGCGTCGAGCCGCCGGTTCCGGTGCAGCAGGTCGCGCTCAGCGATTCGTTCGCGGTCGCGGCCCCTTCGTACCAGCTCGATGAGCTGCTCCGCCTCGCCGAGGCGCAGAACCCGTCGCTGCAGGCGCTCAAGGAGCGGGAGACGGCGGCGCGGGCCAACGTCCGGGCCGTGCGGTCCGACTTCTTTCCCCGGCTCACCGCCGCCGCCGGCTGGTCCGGCTTCACCCAGCAGTTCACCAACGAGAACCAGCTGCTGGCCCAGAGCCTCCAGACCGCGCAGCAGGCGGCCGCACAGTGCCAGTTCAACAACCAGATCCGAACCGGGCTCAATCTGGGCGGCGAGGTTCCCGACTGCTTGGGCTCCAATGGTCTCAACCCCACCGGCACCGGGTTCTTTGCCGGACCCGCGCAGCAGATCCTAGATCGGAACAACGTGTTCCCGTTCAGCTTCACCAGCCAGCCTTTCCAGGCGAGTCTCACGATCTCGCTGCCCATCTTCACCGGGTTCGGTCGTCACCTTCAGTTGTCCGAGGCCCGGGCCCAGCAGCGGAACGCCGACGAGACCCGCCGCGCCCAGGGCCTGCTGGTCCGGGCCAACGTGGAGGCGCGCTACCTCGCCGTGGGCTCGGCGTACCAAGCCATCGCCGCGCAGGGCCGGGCCCGCGACGCGGCCCGGGAGCAGCTCCGGCTCGCGCGCGACCGCTATCGGGTCGGCCTCGGCTCCGCGCTCGAGGTGACCGACGCCCAGACCGCGGTCGCCACGGCCGAGGGCAACTACGTTGGTGCCGTGTACGACTACCATCGCGCCATTACCGCGCTCGAAGCCGCGGTCGGCCGTCCCCTTCGTTAGCGAGGAACGACCATGTCCCGTGGAGTGAAGATCGGCCTCATCATCGGCGTCGTGGCGCTGGGCGTGGGGGGATTCGTCGCGGCGGCGGTGGTGAAGAACAAGCACAAGGCCGTCGAGGTCCGGATGGACACGGTGTCGCGGCGCGATCTGGTCGCGGCGGTGACCGCGAGCGGCAAGATCGACGCCGAGAAGACGGTGGACGTGACCGCCGACATCACCGGCCGGATCCTCAAGCTGGCAATCAAGGAAGGGGACGTGGTCAAGAAGGGCCAGTTCCTGGTCCAGATCGACCCGGTCCAGTTCGAGGGCGCCGTGTCCCGGGGCGAGGCGCTGCTCGCCTCCAACGAGGCGGCGCTGGTGCAGGCCCGCACCAATCGGGACCAGACCAAGCGCCAGCTCGACCGGGCGATGCAGATCCACAGCACGGCCCCGGAGCTGATCGCCACCGAGGCCGTGGAGCAGGCCCAGCAGGCGTACGACGTCGCGGTCTCGACCTTCGCCGCCAACCAGGCCCAGGTGCAGGAGGCTCGGGCCAGCCTCCAGGAGGCCCGGGACAACCTCGCGCGCACCCGTCTGTACGCGCCGATCTCGGGGCGGGTGGTCCGGCTCCCGGTCCACGAGGGCGAGGTCGCCGTGCCCGGCACGTTCTCCAAGGAGACGGCGCTGCTCATGACCATCGCCGACCTCTCCACCATCCTCGCCAAGGTGCAGGTGGACGAGACCGACGTGGTGCGTCTCCATCTGGGCGACTCGGTGGCCGTCAGCATCGACGCGTACCCGGACACGACCTTCCTGGGCCGGGTCACCAAGATCAGCAACAGCGCCAAGCTGTCGCAGACCGCGGCCGCGGCGCAGACCGGCACGAACGACCGGGCGGTCGACTTCGACGTCGAGGTGACGCTCCAGAACCCGCCGCCCGACGTGCGCCCCGACCTGAGCTGCACCGCGCGGATCGTGACCGACACGCGGAAGAACGTGCTCTCGATCCCGATCATCGCGCTCACCGTGCGCGAGCACGAGAAGGTCCCGAACGAGGACCTCGCCCCGCAGGACACGATCCGGGCGGTGAAGAAGTTCAAGAAGAAGGAGACCGAGGGCGTGTTCGTGGTCCGCGACGGTCTCGCCACCTTCCGGCCGGTCAAGATCGGCATCGCGGGAGACGAGTACTTCGAGGTCGTGGACGGGGTGCGGGAAGGCGAGACCATCGTCGGCGGCACGTACCAGGCGATCCGGGACCTGAAGGACGGCGACCGGGTGAAGCCGGCGCCGGAGAAGAAGAAGACGGGAGCGACCGCATCATGAGCGACCCGATCATCCGCCTCCGCGACCTCGCGCGCCGGTACGAGATGGGCGGCGAGACGATCCACGCGCTCCGGGGCGTCAGCCTCGACATCCAGGGGAACGAGTACGTCGCGATCATGGGCCCGTCCGGCTCCGGCAAGTCCACCATGATGAACGTGCTGGGCTGCCTCGACACGCCGAGCTCGGGCGAGTACTGGCTCAACGGCCACGAGGTCTCCCGGCTCTCGGACGACGCCCTCGCCCGGGTCCGCAACCGCGAGATCGGGTTTGTCTTCCAGACGTTCAACCTGCTGCCGCGGGCCACCGCGCTCCACAACGTGGAGCTGCCGCTGGTCTATGCCGGCGTGCCGGGCAGGACCCGGCGGGAGCAGGCGGCCCGCGCCCTGACACAAGTGGGGCTCGCGGAGCGTATGGATCACCGGCCCAACGAGCTGTCGGGCGGGCAGCGCCAGCGGGTGGCCGTGGCGCGGGCGCTGGTCACG
>DASWAI010000170.1:0-5329 GCA_036391215.1 Gemmatimonadales bacterium | reverse complement strand
AGCAGGGAGTCACCATCGCCGCGCCTCGGCCGAATCCCGCCTCCGGAGAACTTGGATGACCATTGAGGACAGGGCGCGCGTCACGGCGTGGATCGTTGCTCACGGATGCGCGGACCGAGACTAGGAAAGCATCGGGGGGCGGCCTACTGTGCCCCAACTGTGCCCGTTCTATCGCAAACATCCCCCAAAATGCCCAAAGCGCCCGGCCAGTGGCCGGGCGCTAAGTCGCTCGCATGGTTGGGCTTGTTTGGGAATGGGCGGGGATCGTCCCCGCCCTTCTACGGATTGAACTTCCCGAAGTCCTGCGGGTCCATCTTCTCCAGATACTGCTTGAGCTTGTCGGCCTCGAGACTGGGATCGGGCGCGGGCTCGTCGGTCTCGACGCCCGACTGATCGAGCAGGTGGTCGCTCGTGAAGATGGGGGCCCGGAGCCGCAGGGCGAGCGCGATGCTGTCGGAGGGCCGTGCGTCCACCTGGAAGACCTGGTCGTCCCGCCGGATGAGCAGCTCGGCGAAGTAGGTGTTCTCCTTGACCGCGCTGATGACGACGCGACGCAGGTCGCCGCCGAGGCCGACGATGACCTGCTTGAGAAGATCGTGGGTGAGCGGCCGCTGGGCTTTCATGCCCTGCAGCTCCATGGCAATGGCGCTCGCTTCCGCCGGCCCGATCCAGATGGGAAGAACCCGGGAGCCGTCCTTTTCGCGGAGAATGACCACCGGGGTGTTCGTCGACCGATCCAGCCCCAGGTGCGCCACGGTGACTTCAATCATGCTCGAGTCGCGGAAGCCTCAGCGAACGGCGGAGAGGAGGGCCTTCACCCGGTCGGTCTGTTCCCACGTGAACAGCTGCACCGTCCGCCCGTCGTATTTCGCGGCGCGGGGCCGGCGGCCGAAGTGGCCGTAGCTGGCGGTCGCCCCGAAAATTGGGCGCTTCAGCTTGAGGGTGTCAATGATGGCGCGCGGCGTGAGATCGAACACCTCCCGCACGATCTGCTCCAGGCGGCGGTCGGGAAGAACCCCGGTCCCGAACGTGTCCACCATGACGGAGACCGGCTCGGCCACGCCGATCGCGTAGGCGACCTGCACCTCGCAGCGCCGGGCCAGCTTCGCCTCGACGATGTTCTTCGCCACCCAGCGGGTGGCGTAGGCCGCCGAGCGGTCCACCTTCGACGGATCCTTGCCGCTGAAGGCGCCGCCCCCGTGGCGCGCCATCCCGCCGTACGTGTCTACGATGATCTTTCGCCCGGTGAGGCCGGCGTCGCCGTGCGGCCCGCCGATGACGAAGCGCCCCGTGGGGTTGATGAGGAACTTCACGCGGCCGTGGTCGAGGCCCGCCGCGGCGAGCACCGGCCGGACGACCTCGTCGATCACGGTCTGCCGGATCGTGCCGTTGCTCAGCATCCGCCGGCCGTAACGCTCCGCGTGCTGGGTGGAGACGACCACGGTCTGCACCGCCACCGGGCGATCACCCTCGTACGCGACCGACACCTGGGATTTTCCGTCCGGCCGGAGCCAGTCGATCTTGGGCAGGCCGTCGATCCCCTTGCGGACCTTGGCCAGCCGCTCGGTGATCCGGTGGGCCAGGAGGATCGGCATCGGCATCCGCTCGCGGGTCTCGGCGGTGGCATAACCGAACATCATGCCCTGGTCGCCCGCGCCCTGCTGCCGGTGGTACCCCTCGTCCACACCCTGGGCGATGTCGGGCGACTGGCGGTCGATGGAGGCCAGCACGGCGCAGGTGCGGCAGTCGAACCCGAACGACGCGTCGGTATAGCCGATCTGTTCGACCGTCCGGCGGACGATGTCGGGAATGTGCACGTAGGTCTTGGTGCTGATCTCCCCCGCCACGACCGCCATGCCCGTCGTGACCAGCGTCTCGCAGGCCACGCGCCCCGCCGGGTCGTTGGCGAGAATCGCGTCGAGCACCGCGTCGGAGATCTGGTCGGCGACCTTGTCCGGGTGGCCTTCGGTGACCGACTCGGACGTGAAGACATGCCGTTTGGAGATTGCCATGGCGCCAGTCGGAAGGGTTGAAGGGAGCGCGAGTTAGACCATCCCGGAGTCGGGAGGCAAGCTAGCCACCCGGGCCCGGCCCGGCAACGCCGCCTGGGGGTCGAGCAGACGCAGGTCCACGTACTTTCCGACGACCGTGCGGAGCGCGTCGAGCACGCCGTCGGCGGTGGGGGCGCGCAGGGCCTCCTGGGCGGCGTGCCGGGCCGCAGCCTCGGGCACCGTGCGGATCGCCCACTTCACCAGCGGCAGCGCGGGCGGCGCCACGCTCAGGCGCCGGAAGCCGAGGCCGACCAGGAGCACGACCGAGAGCCCCTCCGACGCCATCTCGCCGCAGACGCTGACGGGCACGCCGGTGGCCGCGCCGACGTCCATGATCTGCTTGAGCTGGCGGATCACCGCCGGGTGATGCGGGGTGAATCGCTCGGCCAGCCGCGCGTTCCCTCGATCCACCGCCAGCGTGTACTGGGTCAGGTCGTTGGTGCCGACGCTGAAGAACGCGCTGACCTCGGCCAGCTGGTCGGCGATGATGACGGCCGCCGGGGTCTCGATCATCACCCCCACCGGGACCGACGCAGCCGCGCGGATTCCCTCCCGCCGGAGCGCATCCGCCTCTTCCGCCATCAGCTCCTTGGCCTGGAGCACTTCCTCCACCCGGGTCACCAGGGGAAGCATGAGCTGGATGTCGCGATCGACCGCCGCGCGGAGCACGGCGCGCAGCTGGACCCGGAAAACCTCGGGCTGGTCGAGACAGACGCGGATCGAGCGCCACCCGAGGAACGGGTTGGCCTCCGGCGGGGCCTGGAACGACGCGGGGAACTTGTCGCCGCCGAGATCGAACGAGCGGAGGATGATCGTCTGCTCGGGAAAGGCCGAGGCCACGCGGCGGAAGTACTCGGTCTGCTCCTCCTCGGTGGGGAGGCTGGTGCGGCCGGTCAGGAGGAACTCGGTCCGGAGCAGGCCCACGCCCTCGGCGCCGAACCGGACCGCCGCCTCGATCTCTTCCGGCAGGTCCACGTTGCCCATGAGCAGGATGGGCGTGCCCTCGGGCGTCTGCGCCGGCTCCCCCGCCACGGTCTCCAGCTCCAGCTCGAGCCGGCGGCGCCGGCTCACCTGGACCTTGGCGTCCTCCAGCTCCGCGAACGTCGGCTCGATGACCACCGTGCCCGCCTGCCCGTCGAGCAGCAGCGTCCGGCCGTCGGGAATCCAGGTCATCGCGCCGACCGCGCCCATGACGGCCGGGATGCCGAGGGAGTGGGCGAGGATGGCGGCATGGGACGTCCGCGTCCCTTCTTCGCTCACCAGGCCGACTACGTGCTCACGGTCCAGCTGGACGGTGAGGCCCGGCGATAGCTCCTTGGCCACGACGATGACCTGCTCGTCCGGCGCAATGCTCCAGATCTCGTCCACCGTGCGGCCGAGCAGCCGGTACAGCATGCGCATCTGGATGGCGTGCAGGTCGGCCAGGCGCTCCCGCAGCCGGGCACTGGGGGAGTTGGACCAGAGGTTCCGCACCTCCAGCGCCTTGAACTCGTACGCCGTTTCGGCGCTCAGGGCGTTGTTGCGGATGAGCTGCTCGACCGACTGGATGAAGTACTCGTCCTTCGCCATCTCGATCTGGGCGTCGAAGATGCGGGACTCCTCCGGGCCGGCGCGCTCATACACGCGCTGGCCCAGCTCCTCGAGCGACGCCACGACCCGGTCCACCGCCTCCCGGAGCCGCCGCACCTCGGTCTCGACCTGGGAGGCGGGCACCGCGCGGTCGGGCACTTCGGGAAAATCGAGCCGCATCACCAGCGCGGGGCCGAAGGCCACGCCCGGCGAGACGCCGACGCCGCGGAGCATATGTGGAGCCGCCATGTCACATCTCCCCGAAGCCGCCCGCGACCAGATCCATCAGCGCCTGGACCGCCTGCTCGGCGTCGGCGCCGCTGGCGCGGATGGTGATGCTGCTGCCGCACTCCGCGGCGAGCATCATGACGCCCATGATGCTCTTGCCGTTCACCTCTATGCCGTCCTTGGCAATGACGATTTCCGAGCCGAACGCGCTCGCGAGCCGCACCAGTTGCGCTGCCGGCCGCGCATGGAGGCCGAGCGGATTGACGATCATTGCCTGCCGCTCGACCGTCGTCGGCGCCGTCATCGCGCCACCAGCCGGAACAGCAGCGTCACCGCGATCGCGAGCAGCGCGAACCGGCTGCCGGTCATGCGGGCCCCGAGCAGCCGCCCCGCCATTACGCCCGCCCCCGCGATCAGGCAGACCCCGGCGGCGCTCACGAGCCCGAACGGCCGCAGGTACCACGTCGCCACCAGAGGCACGGCGATCCCCACCATCAGCCCGGCCGCCAGGCCCACCCGGGGGACGGCGCGCGGAATCCAGGAGCCGCCGATGGCCGCGCCGACGCCCATCCCGGCGGCGAGCCCGGTGCGGAGCGCCCAGGCCGCGGTCCACACCCGGATCAGGTTGTAGACCACCAGGAAGCCGACGATGGCCCAGACGGCCGGGCCCAGCACGAGCGCGGCCAGCGCGGCGCCGACGAGCGCCGGCAGAAGGCCGGCCCAGAAGAGCTGGTCCCCGAGCGCGCCCAGCGGGCTGCACAGGGCGGCGCGGAGCCGCGCCACCTGCGGCCCGGGCGCGGCGTCGTACTCGGCCCGGACCGTGGCGCCGAGGGCGAGCCCGGCCAGGTTCGGATTACAGTTGAAGAACTCGGCCGAGCGGACGACCGCCTCGGAGTGGCGTACCGGGTCGGCGGCCTTGAGATCCTCCAGCAACGGCTCGGCGGCGTAGCCGATGCCGACCCCGAGCATCCGCTCGTAGTTCCAGGCGCCCTGGACGGCGAAGAGGCGGAGGAGCGCGTGGGCCTTGCCGTTCACCGCAGCACCGCCACCGCCAGCGCGATCCCGAGAACGAGCCCCGCCGCGAGCCATCGCCGCCGCGGGCTGCGGCCGGCGCTCCGGAGCGCCCCGCCCAACGTGGCCGCCAGCGCCGCGCCGACCACCACGAGGGTCAGGGCGACGGCGGTGCGCCGGTCGAGCAGCAGCCAGCGGTTGGCCACCCAGGCGGCCGCCAGCCCCGAGGCGGTCAGCCCGGCGCTGCGCAGCGCGTCGCGCACGATGCCGCCGTACTGCAGCCGGCGGATGGCGGCGCTCTCGCCCGCGGCGAGGGCGGCCGCGTGGCGCTGCACCGCCGCCGCATTCAGCCGCCGGAGCCGCTGCAGGCTCCAGCCCCCGAGCACCGAGACCAGCAGCCCGACGGTTCCCGCGAGCCCGAGGCTCAGCTCCCACGGCGAGCCGGCGGCCACGGCGGCCGCGGCGACCGT
>DASWAI010000169.1:0-16543 GCA_036391215.1 Gemmatimonadales bacterium | reverse complement strand
CACGTTTCCTCCTGCTCCTGCTTCTGCCGGGCCCACCAGTCGAGCCGCTCGGCGACCTTCTTTTCGTATCCCATGCCTCCGGGAACGTAGAAGCTCGTTCCCCGGAGTGCCTCGGGCAGGTACTCCTGCGGCAGATAGGCGGTCGGCGAATCGTGCGCATAGCGGTACCCCGCGCCGTAGCCAAGCTCCTTCATGAGCGGAGTGGGCGCATTGCGCAGGTGGGCCGGCACCGGCGCCGCGGGCGAGCTGCGCGCCGCCTCCAGCGCCGCGCCGAGCGCGGCCTTGGCGCTGTTGGACTTGGGCGCCGTGGCCAGATAGATCGTCATCTCCGCCAGCGGAAGATACCCCTCGGGCGGCCCCAGCATGTGGAATGCGTCCCGCGCCGCCACGGCCAGAACCAGGGCGTTCGGGTCCGCCAGTCCGATATCCTCCGCCGCCATCGCGATCGCCCGGCGGAAGAGCGTCATCGGGTCCTCGCCGCCGTCCAGCATCCGCGCCATCCAGTACAACGCGCCCTGCGGATCGCTGCCGCGCAGCGACTTGTGGTACGCGGAGAGGAGGTTGTAATGCTCCTCGCCGGACTTGTCGTAGCGGGCGAACCGCTTCTGCATCGCCTCGCGCGCCAGCGCCACCGTGATCGCGCAGCCCGGACCGGCGTGCGCCGCGGCCGCTTCGAGCACGTTCAAGGCCCGGCGGGCGTCGCCGTCGGCCTCCTCCGCGATAAGCGCGAGCGCGTCCGCGTCCGCCGTGACCTCCGCCCCGCCGAGCCCGCGCTCGCGGTCCGCCAGCGCGCGCTCGAGCAGGACCAGCGTGTCCGCCGCCCGCACCGGCTCCAGCACGAACACCCGGGTGCGCGAGAGCAGCGCCCCGTTCACCTCGAAGCTCGGGTTCTCGGTCGTGGCCCCGATCAGGCTCACCGTGCCGTCTTCGGCCGGCGGCAGGAGACTGTCCTGCTGGGCCTTGTTGAGCCGGTGGATCTCGTCCACGAACAGGATCGTCTGTGGTCCGCCGCCGGCGAGCCGTGCCTTCGCCTGGGCCACGATCTCTCGGATGCGGGGGACGCCCTCGCTCACCGCGCTGAAGGGGACGAACGTGCGCCGCGTGGCGCCCGCGATCAGGTGCGCCAGCGTGGTCTTGCCCGAGCCGGGCGGCCCCCAGAAGATGAGCGACCCCCCCGCCCCCCGCTCGATGAGCACCCGCAGGGGCTTGCCCGGCCCGAGCAAGTGCTCCTGGCCCACGAACTCGTCCAGGGTCCGCGGCCGCATCCGGTTCGCCAGCGGCTCCGCCTCCCGCGCCCCGGGGAAGAGCGAGGCCTCCTCGACGGTTCCACGCTTCTGGGCCATGGGGAAACCTAGACTGGCCGCCGCTGCGATGGGCGGATGACCCCGCGGCGCCGGGGCGTCAGGCGAGCCAACGGGCCAGCAGCCACTCGCTGAGGCCGAAGGCGGCCACGCCGCCGAAGAAGGCCGCGGCTGGAAGGCCGCGCCGCCGCTGTTGGAACTCGGGCACGAGATTCGACGCGGCCACGTAGAGCGTGACCCCGGCGGCCAGCGCGAGCCCGTGGCGGGCGAGCGGGCCCACCGCCTCGGTAAGGGCCACGCCCAGCAGCGTGGTGAGGCCCAGACCGGCCGCGGACGCTACGGCCCGTGTCCGGCTCTGGCCGCCGGCGAGCATCATGCTCGAGATGGTGACGCCCTCGGGCAGCTTGTGAACCAGGACGGCGAGAAAGAGGAGCACGCCCAGCCGCCCCGAAACCAGGAACCCGCTGGCGATCGCCACCCCGTCGAAGAACGTATGGAGGGATAGCCCGACGAGCGCGGTCAGGCCGGTCACGGCGCTCACCCGGTGGGTCTCCTCGCCGTAGTGGAAGTGCGGTACCAGGACGTGCTGCGCCGCGTGGACGCCGAGGTAGCCGCCGAGCACGTAGAACGCGGCATCCGGCCCCGCGCGGAACACCTCCGGCAACACCCCGAGGACCGCGACGGCGATCATGAAGCCCGCGCCGAAGGCGATGCCGGCGTCGATGGCGTGGAGGCTCCGCTTCAGGTGCCGCACCACCGCCAGCGCCCCGATCACGTTGCCTGCGGCGGCGGCCAGCGCGAACAGTATGGGGCTCACGCGAGCTCCCGAGCCAGCGCGGCCAGGCGCTCGCGGGTGTTGAGCGACGGGTCGTCGAGCACCCGGTCGAGCAGCCGATCCAGCACCTCGCCTACACGGGGCCCGGGCGCCACGCCCAGTCCGAGCAGGTCGTGGCCGTCGAGCGCGAGCGCGCCCCGGGTCACCGGATCGCCGCGCCGCCGGATCTCGGTCACGTCCGGCGCCCACGGCGCATCGGCGTCGTGGCGGAGGCGCCAGAGCGCCAGGAGGTCGTCCGCCGCCGGTCCGCACGCGGCGAGCCAGCGCCGCACCGCCGCGGGCGACGGGTCCGCCGGCGCCGCCGGCGCGCGGGTTGCCGCCTCCGCGCGGGCGATCTCGGCGTTCTTGGCGCGGAGCCGCTGCAGCACCGAGGCCGGCGACGAGCAAAGGAGAATGACGAGCAGGACCGGATCGCGCGGCGTGCGATCCAGCGCCGCCGTATGCGGCGCATCGGCGCCGAGCTCGGGCAGCCAGACCCCGGCGGCCCCGACCTCGCGCCACAGCTCCGCCAGATGAGCCACCGATCGCGTGGTCTTAAGCCCCTTGTACCACTCGTCGTGCACCCGCTCCGCCGAAAGCTGGGCCAGGCCGCCCGCCGCCGCGCGGGCGGCGTGCCAGGTGGGCGGATCGATGGCGAAGCCGAAGCGGGCGGCGAAGCGGAGCGCGCGGAGGATGCGGAGGTAGTCCTCGCGGAACCGCTGGGCGGGGTCGCCGACCGCTCGCACCACGCCGAGCTTGAGATCGTCCGCGCCGCCGAACGGATCGCGCCAGTCGTGCCGCAGCGGATGGTACGCGATGGCGTTGATGGTGAAGTCGCGCCGGGCCAGATCTTCCTCGAGCGACGCCCCGTAGGCCACGACGGCATGGCGGCCGTCGGTGGTCACGTCCCGCCGGAACGTCGTCACCTCGTGCAGCACCCGCCCGCGGTCGAGCACGCCGACCGTACCGTACTTGAGCCCCACCGCGACCGTGCGCTTGCGCCCGAAAACCGCCTGGACCTGCTCCGGGGTCGCCGACGTGGCGAAGTCCACCGCGACGCGCAGGCTCTCCTCCGCCTCCGCCGGCGAGAGCAGCGCGTCGCGGATCGCCCCGCCCACGCACCACACCTCGTAGCCGGCGGCGTCGAGCGCCCGCGGAATCTCGAGGACGTCGTCCGGGATGGCGAGCGCTTCGGGAAACGGCATCGCGGAGGGGCTCACGCCGCCGGGTAGGGCACGCCGGCCGAGAGCGAGAGGAGCAGCTCCATGCGGGCCTGCGAGGGCGTGCGGCAGCCGGCCGGCACCACCCCCATGGCCACCAGGCCGGCGCCGCCGCCCTCGAACGCATAGGCCGGCGCGACCGCGCCGCTGGCGCAGCGGCTGGCCAGCACGACCGGCTTGCCCTCATCCAGCCAGCGACGGACTGCCGGGACCGCACCGGGCGGAACGTTCCCGGCGCCGAACGCCTCGACGACGAGGCCGGCGTGCGCCGGACGCGCGAGATCCAGCAGCTCGCCCCGGTCACCGACGACTACGGGCACCAGGGCCACACGCGCATCCAGCCCCCGCGCGGGAACCGGCGCGAGCGGCCGCGCGGGCGCCGAATACTCGACGCGCCCCGCGGTCACCCGGCCCACGGGCCGCCCGTGGGGCGCCCCAAAGGCGTCGAGCCGCATGGTGTCCAGCTTCACCGCCTCCTGGCCCGCGAGGATGGAGCCGGCAAAGACGACCATCGCGCCGCGCCCGGCGCTCGCGGGACTCGCCGCCACCGCCGCCGCGTCCTGCAGATTCCGCGAGCCGTCCCACTCGGGGTCGCCCGCGGTGCGCATCGCTCCGGTCAGAACGACCGGGACGGCCGGATCGAGCGTCCGGGCCAGCAGGTACGCCGTCTCCTCCAGCGTATCGGTGCCGTGCGTGATCACGATCCCCTGCGGCCGCTCGCCGGCGCTCGTCTGCAGCTCCCGCACCCGCTCCCGGAGCGCCCAGAGGCGCTCGGGACCCATGTGGGAGGCCGGAAGGCGGGCCCAGTTCTCGATCCGGTAAGGCGAGACTCGCTCGAGGCCCGGCACCAGCGCCACCAGGCGCTCGCCGCCGTGCACGGGCACGTTGCCGCCGGCGGCGGCGTCGTGCTGCATCGAGATGGTGCCGCCGGTGAAGAGCAGGTGGATCATGCGGCGCGGGCGCTCGGCCGGTGGGTCGGCGGGCTCATTCGTCGGCCGACCGAAGCAGGCGCCGGAGCCGCTGGAGCAACGAGGTCTTGAGCTCGAGCGGCTCGGCGAGCTGGGTCGGCTGGTCGGCGAGGATGGCCGCGGGGTTCCGGGTCGTGAGGAGCTCGGCTTGCGCCGCACCGCCGTGCTCCTCCAGCAGGCGGCGGCCCGTGAGGAGCATGCGCGCGTCCCCGTGGTTGTCGGCGGCGAGGAGGTCGGCCAGCCCGGCGGAGACGAGCTGGCGCGCCCGGTCGCCCCGGCCCTGCGGCGAGAGCAAGGTGGTCGCGTCCACCTGCATGAGCGCGCCCATGCCGCGCCAGCGGTGCACCGCGTTCGCCGAGCAGCAGCTGTAGCGCTCCGGGTGGGCGAGCACGGGGACCAGCCCGAGCGAGACCACGTGCGCGAGCGCGTGGCTCACGGCCTCGCCCGCGACGAGACGGGGAAACTCCACCAGGATGTACCGGGTCCCGCCCAGCCGGACGCCGGGATGCGCCGCCGCCGCCTCGGAAAGCGGCCGATCGAGCATCACCTCGGCGCCCCGCACGAGCCGCGGCAGGCGCGGCGCCGCGGCCGCGAGCCGCTCGAAGGCCGCGTCGTGCCGGGCGGGGACCCCCTGCTCGGCGCGCGTGGCGGTCAGGTGGGGCGTGAGACAGACATCCGTCACGCCGTGGCGGGCCATCTCGTGCAGCGCGCCAACGGCCTGCTCCACCGTGCGCGCGCCGTCGTCCACAGCCGGCAGCAGATGCGAATGGAGGTCGATCACGAGCGGGCTTGGTGGGCCCGGAGAATGTCTCCCGCGAGCCGCCCGAGATCGGCGGGGGCGTGCTCGGCCCGGGCGAGCAGGGCGAGCGTCACCAGCGCGTCCGCGGCCAGGAGGTCGAGCGCCACGGACCGATCGCCCGGCGCGGCGAGGACGCGCTCGAGGGCCGCGCCGCCGGCCCGTGCCAGCGCATCCGCGAGACCGGACCCGGGAGGAGCGGCCTCCGCGTATGCCCTGACCCGGCGCCGCAGCGCGTCCGGAGCCCGGGCGGTGTGCTGGTCGAGCCACGGGCCAAGCGTCGAGGCGGCCGGCTCGCGCGCCGTCAACCGCCGTTCCCGAGCCAGGCGGCGACGACCGCGGGGGTCCGGGCCCGCGCCTCGGGCAGGCGGGCCGGATCACCCGCGCCGGCCGACGCGAAATGCGGGCGGCCGCCCCCCTTGCCGCCGCTGATGGCGGCGATCCGATTCACGAGGTCGCCGGCCTTGCGCCCCGCGCTCACGAGGTCGTCGCTCAGCGTCACGTGGATCGCGCCGCGGCCCGCGGTGCCGAAGAGGACCAGCACCGCCTGGCGCCTTCCCTCGCGGAAGCTGTCGGCGATCTGCCCCAGCTCGGCGCGGTCCTCCGTTTGCGTTTCCGCGATCGTGAGCTGGACGCCGTCAACCTGCACCACCTCGCCCTGGGTGGCGGTCGTTCCGCCCGAGCGCAGCGCCTCCTGGAGCCGGGTCTCGAGCCGCTGCCGCTCTTCCAGCAGCTGCTCCACCTTGCGGGCGACGTGCTCAGGCTGGGCCCGCAGCCGTTCGGCCACGCCCGCGAGCCGGTCGTCGAGATCCTGGAGCACGGCGTAGGCGCCGGGGCCGGTGACAGCCTCGATCCGGCGGACGCCTGCCGCCACCCCGCCCTGCCCGGTGAACCGGAACAGGCCGATCTGCCCGGTGCTCCGGACGTGGGTGCCGCCGCACAGCTCGACGGAGTCGCCCATCTGCACCACCCGCACCACGTCGCCGTACTTCTCGGAGAAGAACGCCATGGCGCCCAGGTCGAGGGCGTCACGGTAGGGCATCTGCCGGGTCGTGGTCTCGTAGTTGGCCCAGACCTGCTCGTTCACGTCGCGCTCGATGGCGCGGAGCGTGTCGGCGTCGATCGGCCCGAGATGGGTGAAGTCGAACCGCAGGCGCTCGGGCTCCACCAGCGAGCCCGCCTGGCCGGCGTGCTTGCCGAGGTGGCGGCGCAGGGCCAGGTGCACGAGATGGGTGGCGCTGTGGTTCCGCTCGATGTTGCGCCGGCGGGGCGCGTCCACCATGGCCTCCACCGGCGTGGGCTCGAAGGTCTCGCCGAAGCTCCCGGCCACGACGGTGCCTTTGGCAGGGTCCTTCCGGACCTCGTCCACCTCGAGCGTCCAGCCCTCCCCCGCGATGGACCCGATGTCGCTCACCTGGCCGCCCGACTCGGCGTAGAACGGGTTCTCCCGGAGGACCAGCTCGACCCGCGGGCCCGCCTGGCGAAAGGCGAGCAGGTCGGAATCGGCCTCGGTGGTCTCGTAGCCGACGAACCTCTGCTTGCCGCGCTTCAGACTCTTCCAGGCTCCCGGCTGCTTCACGTGTACTGCGGCACCCTTGCCCGCCGCGCGCGTCCGCACGTCCTCGCGCTCGGTGAGGTGGAAGCGGTCCGGTCCTTTCACGTCACGCGCGGCCGCCCGCGAGCGCGCCCGCTGCTCCGCGAGCGCGCGATCGAAACCGTCCAGGTCAACCCCGACCCCGCGCTCGCCCGCGATGATCTGGGTGAGGTCGATCGGGAAGCCGAAGGTGTCGTACAGCTTGAACGCCTCGTCGCCCGGAATCACCGTCGTCCCGTCCGCGAACATCTCCTCCAGCCGCCGGAGGCCGCCCTCGATGGTCTCGAGGAACCGCGTTTCCTCGGCCCGGGTGGTCTCGTGGATGTGCCGGGCGTGGGTCACGAGCTCGGGGTAGACGCCGCCCAGCTCCGCCACCACGACGTCGGTGAGCGGGGCCAGCGTCGGCTCGCGCCGGCCCAGGAGCCACGCGTGGCGCACGGCCCGGCGGAGAATCCGGCGCAGGACGTAGCCCCGGCCTTCGTTGCCCGGGTAGACGCCGTCCGCGAGGAGGAAGCTCACCGCGCGCGCGTGGTCCGCGAGCACGCGGTAGGACGCGCGGTGCGGCGCATCCCGATCGTAGCTCGCGCCTACGAGCGCGCCCACCCGCTCGAGGAGCGGCTGGAACAGATCGGTATGGAAGTTGTCGTCCTCGCCCTGCATCACCGCCGCGATCCGCTCCAGCCCGGCGCCCGTGTCGACCGAGGGCCGGGGCAGCGGCGTGAGCGTGCCGTCGGCCGCGCGGTCGAACTGCATGAACACGAGGTTCCAGATCTCGAGGAAGCGGCCTTCCTCGGCCAGCCGTTCGAACTCCGCCTGGGGCACGACGTCGCCGGCGGACCCGCCTCCCGACGCCGCGGGCCAGTCGAGGTCCACGTAGATCTCGGTGCACGGCCCGCAGGGACCGGTGTCGCCCATCTGCCAGAAGTTGTCCTTGTCGCCCAGCCCGTAGATGCGGTGGTCGGGCAGCCCGGCGATCTCGCGCCAGAGGGCGCGCGCTTCCTGGTCGCTGTGGTGGACGGTGACGCGCAGCCGCTCGGGCGGGAGGCCCAGCCAGGCCGTGCCGGTGACGAACTCCCAGGCGAACGCGATCGCGTCGCGCTTGAAGTAGTCGCCGAAGGAGAAGTTGCCCAGCATCTCGAAGAAGGTGTGGTGCCGCTTGGTGTGGCCCACCTGCTCGAGATCGTTGTGCTTCCCGCCCGCGCGCACGCACTTCTGACAGGTCGTCGCCCGGGTGTACTCCCGCCGCTCCTGGCCCAGGAACACCCGCTTGAACTGCACCATGCCGGCGTTGGTGAACAGGAGCGTTGGATCGTCCTTGGGCTCCAGGGACGAAGAAGGCACCTCGCGGTGCCCCCGGGCAACGAAGAAATCGAGGAACAGACGTCTGATCTGGGCGGAGCGCATCGGCCAGAATATAGGCGGGCGCTCCGGGATCAGCTATCAGCTACCGGAGCGCGCCCGCCACCGCTTCCAGCGCCTCGCTTCCCGTAAAGCCCCGCCGGGCGAGGAACGCCAGGAGCCGGCGGCGTTTGGCGGACCGCGGCAGGTTGCCGAGTTGCGCGGCGCGCTTGGCGGCGAGCGCCGCCGGGAGCGCGCGGCGGTCGGCCTCCGCCGGCCATTGCTCGGTGATGGCGGCGTCCACGAGGGGCCGGGCCACGCCCAGGGCGAGAAGATCGCGCACGAGGCGGGCGGGACCGCGGCCGCGCTCGGTCCGCGTGGCGACGTAGTGCCGGGCGAACGCCGCGTCGTCGAGGAGTCCCGCCCGCTCCGCGCGGGCCAGCGCGTTCTCCACGGCCTCGGCGGCGAGACCGCGCCGCAGGAGCCGGCGGCCGAGATCGGTCCGGGCGTGCGGCCGGCGCTCGAGCGCGCGCAGGACCGTGCGGTAGGCGGCCTCCGCGTCCGCGGCCCGGGCCAGCCGCTCGGCCGTGGCATCCGGCAGGGGGCCGCCCGGCTCCAGCCCCGAGGCGGCCGCCGTGTCAACCGTGGCGAACGCGCGGCCGTCCACCAGGACGCGCACGCTGCCGGGCCGCCGCGGATCCGGCTCGAGCGCCGTGACGATCACCCTACTCGTCCTCCTCCGGCCCCGCCCCCGCTCCCACGCCCGCGACCGCCTTCATGCCCAGCACCTCTTTCACCTTGGCCTCGACCTCCGCCATGAGCGCCGGGTTGTCGCGCACGAAGAGCTTGGCGTTCTCCCGGCCCTGCCCAATGCGCTGGTCGCCGTAGGAGTACCACGCGCCCGACTTCTGGATGATGCCCGCTTCCGCGGCGAGATCCACCAGGAGCGCGGTGTGGCTGATGCCCTCGTCGAACATCACATCGAACTCCGCCTGCCGGAACGGCGGCGCCACCTTGTTCTTCACCACCTTCACCCGCACGTGGCTGCCGATGACCGCCTCGCGCTCCTTGACCGGGCCGATGCGGCGGATGTCGAGCCGGAGCGACGCGTAGAACTTGAGCGCCTTGCCGCCGGTGGTGGTCTCCGGGTTGCCGAACATCACGCCGATCTTCTCGCGCAGCTGGTTGATGAAGACGACGGCGCAGTTGGAGCGGTTGATGGCGCCCGCGAGCTTCCGCAGCGCCTGGCTCATGAGCCGCGCCTGGAGCCCGACGTGGCTGTCGCCCATCTCGCCTTCGATTTCCGCCTTGGGGACGAGCGCGGCGACCGAGTCCACGACGACGAGGTCCACCGCGCCCGAGCGCACCAGGATCTCGACAATCTCGAGCGCCTGCTCGCCGGTGTCGGGCTGGGAGACCAGGAGGTTCTCGACGTCCACGCCCAGCTTCTTGGCGTACTCGATGTCGAGCGCGTGCTCGGCGTCCACGTAGGCGGCGACGCCGCCGGCCTTCTGCACGTTGGCGACGAGATGGAGAGAGAGGGTGGTCTTGCCGGACGATTCCGGTCCGTAGATCTCGGTGATGCGGCCGCGGGGCACCCCGCCGACGCCGGTGGCGGCGTCGAGGTTGATGGCGCCGGTGGGGATGGCGGCGACCCGCACCCGGGGCGAATCGGCCCCCATGCGCATGATGGAGCCCTTGCCGAGCTGCTTCTCGATCTGGGAGATGGCGAGGCCCAGGGCTTTGCGGCGATCGTGATCGAGCTTGGTCTCTTCGGCGGCCATGGGTGACCTCAGTATCGATGTGGATGATTTTGCTACACTGATGTACTGACAGCCAAGCTAATGCCGAACACTTCCCGAATCAAGAGTGCTTCGGTGGATGATTTTGATCCACCCTAGATTCTCCAAGCATCCGCCACGTGCTCCAGCTCCGTCCGCCCCCACTCCTCCCGCACGCTCACGAGATCGAACCGGCAGATGTCTCCCCGGCGCCCGTACCGCGCCAGCCAGCAGGCGGCCACCCGCGCCAGGATCATTCGCTTCCGCAGACTCACCGCCTCCGCCGGCGCCCCGCAGCGGGCGCCTCCCCGGCTCTTCACCTCGACGAAGGCGACGATCCGGTCCCGCCGGGCCACGAGGTCCAGGTCGTGCCGGCCGAGGCGGAAGCGGTGCGCCTCGATCCGCCAGCCGCAGGCCGTGAGATAGGCCAGCGCCGCCAGCTCCCCGCGGAGACCGCGGCGGTGGCGGCGGTCGCGCCACTCGGCGATAGGGACGAAACGCTGTCCGGCTGGCATGGTGGCGAAGATGGCGCGGCCGGCTCCGCGGAGCGGGATCGTTTGGGCGCGCAAGGCACCCTTACTGCTCGCGCGGTCCCACGGCTGCGCCGGGGGACACCATCGTCTTCGGGCAGCTGGGGGAGGCGTACGCGCCGGCCGGCCGGGTCGACGAGGCCCGGGAGGATACGGGCGCCGGCTGGAGGAGCTGTCCGGGCAGCGGTACGTGTCGCCGCACCACCCGGCGTACGTGTACACCGGGCTCGGCGACTGTGAACGGTCGATGGATTACCTGGGGCGGGCCTACGCCGAGCGGGCGGGCTCGATCTGCGGGATCAAAGGTCGTTCCTGTTCACGCCGCTCCACTCGCACCCCTGAGCCCGGCGGGCGTCTAGGAGCAGTACTCCTCCACCTGCTCGATCCCGATCCGCACGTCCCGCGGCCTGCTGCCGTTCTGCGGGCCCAGGATCCCCGCCTCCTCCAGTTGATCCATCAGCCGGGCCGCCCGGCCGTACCCGATGCCGAGCTTGCGTTGGAGCAGCGAAGTGGACCCGCCCTGGTTCTGCACGCAGGCGAGCGCCGCATCCTTGAAGAGCGGATCGCGCTCGGAGGGGTCCAGCCCCTCCTCGCCGCCGCCCTCGCCCGCCTCGGTGTCGGGCACCTCATCGAGGATGTTGCTCTCCACCGGCTCCGCCACCCCCCGCTCGCCCCGCTCAGCCACCCACTTGCGGTAGCGCTCCATCAGCCGCTCGCTCTCCTCGGTGCCGATGTAGGCGCCCTGGAGCCGCATCGGCTCGCTCTTGCCTGGCTCGAGGAAGAGCATGTCGCCCTTGCCGAGCAGCGCCTCCGCGCCGTTCTGGTCGAGGATGGTGCGGCTGTCCACCTTCTGCGCCACCCGGAAGGCGATGCGGCTGGGGAAGTTGGCCTTGATCAGGCCGGTGATCACGTTCACCGACGGGCGCTGCGTCGCCACGATGAGATGCAGCCCCACCGCGCGGGCCTTCTGCGCCAGCCGCGCAAGCGGCGCCTCGATCTCCGCCTGCACCGTCATCATCAGGTCGGCCAGCTCGTCCACCACCAGCACGATGAGGGGCAGCTTGCCCTGGGTATACGCCTCGTCCAGGGCGGCAGGCGGGGTGTCGTGAGGCTCCGCCGCGATGTCGGTGAGCGTGACCTTCCGCGGGCCCGGATTTCGGAGCGGCTTCCCGTCCAGCACCTTGCGGTTGAAGTCGACGATGTTGCGGGCGCCGTTGGCCTCGAGCAGCGCGTAGCGCCGCTCCATCTCCGCCACCGCCCACTTGAGCACCCGCGCCGCCTCCCGGTTGTTCGTGACCACCGGATGCCGGAGGTGGGGGAGGTCCTTGTACATCGACAGCTCGACCATCTTCGGGTCGATCATGAGAAACCGCAGATACTCCTTGTGCTGGTACTGGTAGATCAGCGAGGTGATGATCGCGTTGATCCCGACCGACTTCCCGGTGCCCGTGGCGCCGGCAATGAGGAGATGCGGCATCTTCGCCAGGTCGGCGATCACCGCCCGCCCCTCGAGGTCGAGGCCGAGGGCCACGGGCAGGAGCCGGTCTTCGCCGCTCCAGGCATCGTCTTCCAGCAGCTCCCGCAACATGACCACACGCGACTTGGGGTTCGGCACCTCGACACCGACCATGTCCCGGCCCGGAATCCGGGCCACGCGGATCGAGCGAGCGCTCATCTTGAGCGCGAGGTCGTCGGCCAGGGCCACGAGCCGGTTCATCTTGACGCCGGGCCGCAGGCGCACGCCGTACTGGGTCACGACGGGCCCGGTCGTGCGGCCGGCCACGTCGCCCTCGACCTTGAACTCGCTGAGGGTAGCCTCGAGCCGCTCCTGCAGCGCGTTGAGCTCGGTCTCGCCCGCGTCCACGGCCTTGCCCGACGGCGGATCGAGGAGCTCGACCTCCCAGACCGGGCCCAGGCTCTCGCCCGCGGTGCGCCGGGCCTCGGCCTTCTTCGCCCCCTTCGGGCGCGTCCCCCGCGGCTCGGCGCTCGCGCGCGCACCCCTGCCGGTCGTATCGACGGCGGGGGCGGTTTCGGGCGCCGGCACGGGGACCGGAGCCGGCGCCGCCGTGGCGGCCCGGCGGGCCGACCCATCGGCCCGCTTCTCGGACTTCTCCCGGCCGGCTTCCAGCCGCTGGAGCGGATGCCAGGCGAACGTGATCAGCGTGAGCGCGGAGAGGGCCAGAAAGCCGAGGAGCACGGCGCCGGCCATGCCGACCCGCGCGGTGACCATCTCCGCGAAGAAGCCGGGCAGGAGCCCGACCAGCCGGGCGGGCAGGGTCCGCTGGGCGACGTCCGGCACCAGATCGGCATGGCCGACCCGGGTGATCACGCCGATCAGATAGGGCGCGAGCAGGCTCAATCCGCCGATCAGTGCGGCGGCGCGTTTCATGTCGAGCCGGCCCAGCCGCTCGAACCCGGCCAGCGCCAGTCCGATGCCGAGCAGCGGAAGCCCGAGCGCTCCCGCGCCGAGCGTGTGCCAGAGCGCGTGCCCGATCCACGCGCCCACCGGGCCCGTGACCGCCAACGGCAGGAGTGTCAGCCCGACAAAAACGCCGAGCACCAGCGCCGTCACGGCGCCGAGGCGGCGACGGGAGTCCGCGGTCATGACGGCTGGGGCTGGGGCTGCGGCTGCGGCGCGGGGTGGGACTCCGGCAGGTGGGCCAGGGTGACCCGCCGCTCGTGAAACTGGGGGAGCACCGGGTAGGCGTCCACCCGGGCCGCGTCGAGCACATCGTCCCGGAAGCCGAGGCGGACGAGTTCGCGCCCCGCACGGCTGTAGGACAGCGGGCGCTGCCAGTTCTCGCCGTAGCGGCGCACGAGGTCGAGGCTCGCGAGCGCGGCGTCGTTGAGGCCCCGGCGCGGCTTGCGGCCGCCCAGGGCTGCGACGGCGAGGCGGCCGGCGCAGTACGCGTCGTCCAGGCCGAACGCGCTCTCCCGCCCGGCGCAGAGGATCAGGATGTCGCGCTGCTCCTCGAGTGCCAGCCGCGCCCGCTGTCCGGCCATCGTGAGATTCGCCGCGGCGGCCGCGTACACCGCCGCGGCGCCCTGGGCGGCCAGCAGCGCCTTGGTCCCGTTGGTCGTGGTGACGATGAGCGTTTTTCCCTTCACCGCCTGGCCGGTCATTTCCAGCGGACTGTTGCCCAGCGCGAAGCCCGGGATCCGCACCGAGTTCTTCTCGCCGGCCAGCAGGACGTCCGCGCTCCCGATCGTCTGCGCCAGCCGGAGGGCCTCCTCGGTGGACGCGACCGGGATGAGCGCGCGCGCGCCGTGGTAGAGCGCTGCGCACATGGCCGTCGTCGCCCGCAGGATGTCGACGACGAAGACCGTGCGTCCCTGCACGTCCTGCGGTCCGAGCCCGAGGGGGGAGAAGGCGACGTCGACTCTCATGCGTCCGGCTGGAGCAGGCGCGCCTCCCGCTCGAGGAACCGCGTGTCCACCTGGCCGCGCACGAAATCGGGGTGGCGGATCACCCGGGCCAGGAAGGGGATCGTGGTCGTCACCCCCTCGAGGATGAAGCTGTCGAGCGCCTGGCCCATCCGCGAAAGCGCCTCCTGCCGGGTGTTGCCGTGCACGATCACCTTGGCGAGCAGCGAATCGTAGTAGGGCGGCACGGTGTAGCCCGCGTACACGTGCGTGTCCACCCGCACGCCCGGCCCGCCCGGCGGGTGATAGGCCGTGATGAGGCCGGGACTCGGCTGGAAGTTCCGGTAGGGGTCCTCCGCGTTGATGCGGCACTCGATCGCGTGGCCCCGGAGCCGGGTCCCGTCGCCCAGGTAGCTGATCGGCTCGCCGGCCGCGATGCGGATCTGCTCCTTGACCAGGTCGAAGCTCGTCACCATCTCCGTGACGGGATGCTCGACCTGGATCCGGGTGTTCATCTCCATGAAGTAGAACTTACCATCCGTGTCGAGCAGGAACTCGAGCGTGCCGGCGCCGAGATAGCCGATGTTCGAGGCCAGGGCCACGGCCGCGTCGCCCATCCGGCGGCGCAGGTCGCCGTCGACGACCGGGCTCGGGCTCTCCTCGATAAGCTTCTGGTGCCGCCGCTGGACCGAGCAGTCGCGCTCGCCCAGATGGACCACCTTGCCGTGCGTGTCCCCCAGGACCTGGATCTCGACGTGGCGCGGGTGCTCGAGGTACTTCTCGACGTAGACCGAGCCGTTGCCGAACGCCGCCAGCGCCTCGTTCTGCGCCAGGCCGAAGAGCTGCACGAACTGCTCGGCGTCGTGCGCGATCCGCATCCCCTTCCCGCCCCCGCCCGCGGTCGCCTTGATGATGACCGGGAACCCGATCTCGCCCGCGAAGGCCAGCGCCTGGTCCGGGTCGTCGATGGTCCCGGGCGAGCCGGGCACCGTGGGGACGCCCGCGTCCTGCGCCAGACGGCGGGCTGTGGCCTTGTCGCCCATCAGGCGGATCTGCTCGCCGGTCGGCCCGATGAACGTGATGTTCGACGCGCGGCAGGTGTCCGCGAACTCCGCGTTCTCCGCCAGGAACCCGTAGCCCGGATGGATGGCGTCGGCGCCGGTGATCTCGGCGGCGGCGATGAGATTGGGGATCTTGAGATAGGAGAGGCGGCCGGGCGGAGGCCCGATGCAGACGTCGTCGTCCGCGAAGCGCACGTGCAGCGACTCGCGGTCGGCCTCGCTGTAGACCGCGACCGTCTGGAGGCCAAGCTCGCGGCACGCGCGGATGACCCGCAGGGCGATTTCCCCGCGGTTCGCGATGAGGACCTTCTTGAACATCAGGGTGTCAGGTCCAGCGACCGCCCCGCGCCCGCCTCGCCGCTCACGTCGGAGAAGGTCCGGTCGGAGGCCGAGTCGACGCCCGAGACGCGGAGGGCGAACTCGCTCGGGTTCGACGAGTAGAACAGCGCGCTCTCGTAGGTGACCAGCCCGTCCTTGTACCACTTCATGAGCGACTGATCGAACGACTGCATCCCGTACGAGACGGTCCCCTGGGCGATCAGGTCGGGGATGTTCAGCGCCTTCTCGATGTCCCGGATGTTGTCGGCGACGGCCGCCGTGTTGATCAGCACTTCCGCCGCGGGGACTCGGCCCCGGCCGTCCTTCCGCGGCACCAGCCGGAGGCAGACCACGGCGGCGAGGGCCGTGGAGAGCAAGGAACGGATCTCCTGGTGCTGGTGGGGCGGGTAGAAGGAGATGACCCGGTTGATGGTCTGGGTGGCGTCGGTGGTGTGCAGGGTGGAGAAGACGAGGTGCCCCGTGTCGGCGGCCTTGAGCGCGGTGTCGAGCGTCTCCGCGTCGCGGACCTCGCCGATCAGGATGACGTCCGGGTCCTGGCGCAGCACGTGGCGGAGCGCGGCGGCGAAGCTCAAGGTGTCGCTCCCCACCTCGCGCTGGGAGATGTTCGACTGCACGTCGCGGTGGAGGAACTCGATCGGGTCCTCGATCGTGATGATGTTGCAGCGCCGGTTCAGGTTCACGTGGTGGATCATCGCCGCGAGCGCGGTGGACTTGCCCGAGCCGGTGATGCCGGTCACCAGGACGATGCCCCGCGGCTTCAGCGAGATCTCCTCCAGGATGGGAGGCAGATTGAGCTCGCGGATCGTCTTGACCTCGTAGGGGATGGCGCGGAACGCGAACGCCAGCGTGCCCCGCTGCTGGTAGATGTTGGTGCGGAACCGCCCCACGCCGGGCACCCCGATGGCGAAGTCGGCCTCCTTCTTCTCGGCGAACTCCTTCACCTGCCGCGGCGTCATCACCTGCTCGGCCAACAGCTTCAGGTCCTCGGGCTTGAGCGGCGCCATCTCCAGGGTCGTGAGCTCGCCGTTCACCCGCACAGTCGGCGCGCGGCCGACCTTGAGCAGCAGGTCGGAGCCGCTGCGCTGGATCATCTGGGCGATGGCCTGCTTGAAGTTGAACGGCGCCGCGGCGCCCGCCCCGGTCGGCTCAGCCATTCGGATCCACCCGGAAAAGGACCTGGCCGTATTCCACCGGCTGCGCGTCCTCGACGCACACTTCCCGGACGACGCCGGCGATCTCCGCCTCGATCTCGTTCATGATCTTCATCGCTTCGATGATGCAGACCGTCTGGCCCGCGGTCACCCGGGTGCCGACCTGGGCGTAGGATTCAGCCCCCGGCTCGGGCGCCCGATAGAACGTCCCCACCATCGGCGACCGGATCTCCTTGAGGCCCGCTGCCGCGGGGTGGGCCGGCGCGGCGCCGCCCGCCGCAGGCTCG
>DASWAI010000168.1:0-7863 GCA_036391215.1 Gemmatimonadales bacterium | reverse complement strand
TTCCATGGCCTGGGCCAGAGCCTCCGCTGCTTCCTCGACCTGCTTGTCCGCATCGGTCGCCTTCGGACGGGCGATCGGCACGAACCAATGCACGTCCGGATGTACCAGACCCTCCACCTGGCGGCAGGACCGGCAGCAGCCGCAGGGCTCCGCGCCGGGCTGCTCGCAGAGGAGCTGCTGAGCCAGCCAGAGGGCCAATCGCTGCTTGCCCACCCCTGCCGGTCCGACCACGACGAGGACCTGGGGCAATCGGTCGGAGCGCACCGAGCGAGCGAGCCGCTGTCGGGCCTGCTGATGGCCGACGAGTCGATGCATCGGCATAGGCTCAAGGTAGGGACGGTGAGGTGGAAGCGGTAGCCCACAGTAGTGTAAAATCTTTTTCAACAACAACTTAACGCACGATTTTGCGCCGCTTTGTGGCGAAGAGTGTTAGTGCCGGGCCAGTGAATTAATAGTGAGCGCTCACATTCTGATGCAAGCATGTGAGCATACGCTCACAGCCAAAAACCGTATCTTGAAGCAAACCATAGAGTCCGACTCCCTTACGGGGTCTACCTCGCCTGATACGTTACCCGGCCATCGGCTTCCTGTCGTGAAACCTGGCCGGGGATCGTGGTTCACCAAGGACGTACCACGCTGCGTCCGATGTAACGGCCGGGCTCTTGTGCCCGGCGCCCGCGTTCACAACCCTTATCCAGCTTCTTCTTCACTCCGGTGAGGCGCATTCACTCTCTCCTCAGTGCCCGGCCCGTTCCGTCGATCTCGAAGGCTCGATTTCGTGAATCGGAGACCATGGTGACAACCCTCAGGCGGGTCGCGTGGCTGTTCGTGCTGGCTGCGTGCCAGAAGGCCTCTCCCGCCGCGCCCCCGCCCCCGCAGGTCACGGTGGTGACGGTCGAGCCGCAGGAAGTGCCCGCCAAGTTCGAGTGGGTCGCGCAGGCCGAGGCGTCGAAGCGGGTCGAGGTGCGGGCGCAGGTGTCGGGGGTGATCGTGGCGCGACCCTACGTCGAGGGCACCGACGTGAAGAAGGGCACGGTGCTCTTCCGGATCGACCCGCGCACCTACGAGGCCAACTACCAGAGCGCGCGGGCCCGGCTGGCGCAGAGCCGGGCGACGCTGACGAGTGCCGAGCGCAACCTCTCGCGGCTCGAGCCGCTCCTGGTCGAGCGAGCCGTGGCGCAAAAGGACGTGGACGACGCACGCACGGCCGTCGAGCAGGCCCACGCCGAGGTTCAGGACGCGCAGGCCGCGGTCGACGCCGCCAAGAAGAGCTACGAGGACACGTTCGTGCGAGCCGAGATCAACGGCCGGGCCGGGCGGGCGCTCATGGTGCTCGGTGCTCTCGCCTCCGGCCCCACCGACCTGCTCACCACCGTGGAGCAGGTGGACCCGATCTACGTGTTCTTCAGCCCGTCGGATCAGGAGGTGCTCCGCTGGCGGCGGGACATCGCGGCCAAGCGACTGATCGTGCCGCCCGGGGTGCTGGACGTACAAGCCACGCTGGCCGACGGGAGCGTGTTCGCCTACACCGGCAAGCTCAACTTCGTCGACCTGGCGCTCCAGCCCTCGACCGGGGCTCTCCAGCTCCGCGCCGAGTTTCCCAACCCCCAGCACACCCTCCTGCCGGGCCAGTTCATGCGGGTGCATCTGCTCGGCCTGAAGCGCAGTGAGGCGATCCTGGTGCCGCAGCGCGCGGTACAGCAGGGGCTCAACGGCGCGTTCGTCTACCTCCTGGGAGCGGGGGACACGGTGTCGGCCCGGGACGTCGTCGCGAGCGAATGGGCCGGGTCGCAGTGGCTGATCGAAAGCGGCCTGAAGCCGGGGGATCGGGTGGTCGTGGACGGGACGCAGCGGGTCGCGGCCGGCCGGCCGGTCCGCGCGACGGCGTACGACCCCGGGACCGACACCACCGTCAGGGCGCGAACGGACAGCGCCCCCGTGGCGCCGCCCTCGGCCCCGCCGCCGATCCGGGACAAGCGATGAGCGACGCCCCGGAGATCCGGTACTTCTTCATCCGGCGGCCGATCTTCTCGGCCGTCGTGGCGATCGTGATCGTCCTGCTGGGCTTGTTCGCTCTGGTGACGCTGCCGCTCAACCGCTATCCCCAGATCACGCCGCCGGTGGTGCAGGTGACCGCGACCTACCCGGGGGCGACGGCGGAGGACGTGGCTCAGGCGGTCGCGGCGCCGATCGAGCAGCAGCTGTCGGGCCTCGCCGGCCTGCTCTACTTCAAGTCGTCGAACTCGAGCGACGGGACGATGAACCTGTCGGTCTACTTCGACATCTCCCGGAACGTGGACCTGGCGGCGGTGGACGTGCAGAACCAGGTGGCCCTGGCGCAACCGCAGCTTCCGCAGGAGGTCGTCCGCCAGGGGATCACGGTCAAGAAGGCGCAGACGGACATCCTGCTGGTGGCGGCGCTCCAGTCGGACGACCCGCGCTACACGGCCGAGTATCTCAGCAACTACTCGAAGATCTACGTCGAGGACGAGCTCAAGCGGGTCCCGGGCGTGGGCGACGCGCTGACCTTCGGCCAGCTCGAGTTCTCGATGCTGCTGAGCCTGGACCCCGACCGGATGGCCCAGCTCGGGCTCACGGTCGGGGACGTCGCCGCGGCGGTGCAGGAGCAGAACACGACCAATCCCGCGGGGCGGATCGGGCGGGAGCCCGCGCCGCCGGGCACCCAGCTCACGATCCCGGTGACCACCGTCGGCCGGCTCAAGAGCCCGGCCGAGTTCGAGAACATCATCGTGCGGGCGCGCCCAGACGGGTCGCTGGTGCGGGTGAGCGACATCGGACGCGTGATCCTCGGGGCCCGCAACTACGACCTCGTCGGGCGGGTCAACGGCAGGCCGATCGCGAACATCCTGGTCTACCTGCGGCCGGGCGCGAACGCGCTGGAGGTGAAGAAGGCCCTGGTGGCGCGGCTCGACCAGCTGTCGCAGACATTCCCGCAAGGCGTGCACTGGGGCATCGTCTTCGACACCACCCCGTTCATCACGGCTTCGATCGGCGAGGTGATCACGACGCTGTTCGAGGCGATGGCGCTGGTCACGCTGGTGGTGTTCGTGTTCCTGCAGAGCTGGCGGGCGACGCTCATTCCCGTGCTCGCGGTCCCGGTCTCGATCATCGGCACGTTCTTCGGGCTCCAGCTGCTCGGCTTCTCGATCAACCTGCTCACGCTGTTCGGGCTGGTGCTCGCGATCGGCATCGTGGTGGACGACGCCATCGTCGTGATCGAGAACGTGGACCGCATCATGGCATCCGAGGGCGTCCCGCCGGCGGTCGCGGCGGACCGCGCCATCCGCCAGGTGGCGGGGGCGCTGATCGCGATCGTGCTGGTGCTCTGCTCGGTGTTCATCCCGGTGGCGTTCCTGGGCGGGATCACCGGGCTCATGTACAAGCAGTTCGCCATCACTATCGTGGTCTCGGTGGTGATTTCGGGGATCACGGCGCTGACGCTCACGCCGGCCCTGTGTGCGCTGCTGCTCCGGCCGGAACACACGGCCCACAAGCCGCGATTCTTCGACTGGTTCAACCGGGGCTTCGACCGGCTGCGGGAGGGCTATCTGAGCGCGGTGGGGCGGGTGCTGCTCCGCCCGGCTACGTTCCTGGCCTGCTTCGCCGTGATGGTGGCGCTGATCGTGGTGCTGCTCCGGCGGGTGCCCACGGGCTTCATCCCGACGGAGGACAAGGGATACTTCGCGATGATCGTGCAGCTGCCCGACGGGGCCTCGCGGCAGCGGACCGACCAGGTGGTGGGCCGCATCGAGAAGTTCCTGGGGGAGCAACCCGCCATCAAGAACGTCGTCTCCCTGGTGGGGCTCAACTTCCTGCTCGGGGCCAATCAGACCAATTCGGCGACCGTGTTCGTGCTGCTCAAGCCGTGGGACCAGCGGACGGGGGCCGCGAACCAGCTCGACGCGGTGCTGCAGAAGACCAACGGCTTTCTCTTCTCGCTGGCGGACGCGCAGGCGTTCGCGTTCAATCTGCCCGAGATCCCCGGCCTCGGCTCGACCGCGGGCCTGGAGATGAACCTCCAGGACCGGGGCGTGAACGACATCCGGCGGTTCGCCCGCCTCGCCGGGGACTTCGGCACCCAGGCCAACGCGCTGCCGGAGGTGGGCGGCGTGCTGCCCCAGATCCGGGTCAACGTGCCGCAGATCTTCGTGGACGTGGATCGTGCCAAGACCAAGGCGCTGGGCGTCTCGCTCACGGGCCTGTTCCAGACCCTGCAGGCGTTCCTTTCCACGCTCTACATCAACGACTTCAACCTGTACGGCAAGACCTACCGGGTGCAGGCGCAGGCGCAGGCCCGTTTCCGGGAGAAGCCGGAGGACATCGGCCGGTTCTACGTGCGCGGCAACCAGGGCGTGATGATCCCGCTTTCCACGCTCGTCCGCACGCGGCTGCAGGGCGGGCCGAGCCTGGTGACGCGGTTCAACGGCTTCACCTCCGCGCTGGTGACGGGGGCCCCGAAGCCCGGCTACAGCTCGGGGCAGATGCTGGACGCGGTGGACCGGCTGATGCGCGCGCAGTTCGTCCCCCAGGGCGTCGGCTACGCGCTCAGCGGGCAGTCGTTCCAGGAGCGGGCGTCGAGCGGCCAGGGGACGCTGGTCTTCGTGCTCGGCATCGTGATGGTGTTCCTGGTGCTGGCGGCCCAATACGAGAGCTGGTCGATCCCGTTCGCCGTGATGCTGGGCGTGCCCTTCGGCATCTTCGGCGCCCTCCTGGGCGTGTGGCTCCGCGGCATGCCGAACGACGTCTACTTCCAGATCGGGATGGTCGTGGTCGTCGGGCTGGCGGCCAAGAACGCCATCCTGATCGTGGAGTTCGGCAACGAGCTCCGGGCCCAAGGGCTCTCGATCCGGGATGCGGCGATGGAGGCGGGGCGAGAGCGCTTGCGCCCGATCCTGATGACCTCGTTCGCGTTCATCCTGGGCGTGCTGCCGCTCGTCCTCGCGTCGGGGGCGGGGGCCGCAAGCCGGCACTCGATCGGCACGGGCGTGTTCTTCGGGATGCTCTTCGCGACCACGATCGGCGTGTTCTTCATTCCGCTCTTCTTCGAGGTCATCCGGGCGCTGAGCGAGCGGGGACTCGGCGGCGCGGCGGCGCCCGCGCCGGAGCCCGCCGGCGCCGGCTCGACGCCGGCGGCGGACGGGGAGCGGTAGCGTGCGGTCGCTCCTGGCGGTCGTGTCCGCGGGGCTCGCGGGCGCCTGCGCGATCGGCCCCTCGTACCACCGGCCGGATGCCGGCGTGCCGGACGCGTGGCGTCCGCCGTCGGCCACGGCCGACTCGCTCCGGCCCTTCTACGATTCGCTCCGCGCGAGCGCGGAGTCGGCGGCGGCCCGGCCGACGGTGTCGCCCGACTCCGTGGCGAATCTCGACTGGTTCGACCTGTTCCAGGACCCCGAGCTGAGGCGCCTGGTGGCGACGGCGCTCCAGCAGAACCGCGACATCCGGGTGGCGCTCGCGTCGATCGACGAGTTCCGGGCGCAGTACGGGGCGACCCGGGGCGCGCTCCTGCCGCGGCTCGACCTGAACGGCCAGGGCGGCACGGAGAAGATCGTGATCGGGTCCCTGGGCACGTCCCGGTTCGACGTGCTCCGGGCGACGGCCGACCTTCAGTGGGAGATCGATTTCTGGGGCCGCGTCCGCCGCGCCACGGAGGCGGCGCGGGCGGACCTGCTGGCCCGGGAGGAGAGCGAGCGGGCCGTGGTGCTGTCGCTGGTGAGCGACGTGGCGACCGCGTATCTCGAGCTGCGCGAGCTCGACCTCGATCTCGAGATCTCGAAGCGCACCCTCGCCTCGAACGAGGAAACCCTCCGGCTGGCGCGTCGGCGGTTCGACCAGGGGCTCATCTCGGAGCTCGATGTGCGCCAGTTCGAATCCGAGGTCGCGAGTCCGGCGGCGCGGGTGGCGGACTTCGAGCGGCAGATCGCCCAGAAGGAGAACCAGCTCAGCGTGCTGGTGGGGCGGAACCCGGGATCGATCCCGCGCGGCCGCCCCCTTACCGAGGCGCTGGCGCCGCTCGCCATTCCCGCCGGGTTGCCGGCGTCGCTCATCGAGCGGCGGCCCGACGTCCGCCAGGCGGAGCAGGCGCTGCACGCCGCGATGGCACGGATCGGCGTGGCCGAAGGCGCGCTGATGCCGACGATCACGCTGACCGGGCAATATGGAACGCAGAGCCAGGACTTCTCCAACCTGTTCAAGAGCTCGACCGAGATCTACCAGCTCTTCGGGGGGATCTCGGTCCCGATCTTCACCGGGGGGCAGGTGGGCAAGCAGGTGGACGTCGCGCGGGCGCGGGCGGCGCAAGCGCGCTACGGCTACGAGCAGACGGTGCTGCTCGCGCTGGCGGAGGTGAACGACGCGCTGGTGGGGGTGCGGGCCAGCCGGGACGTGACGGCGGCGCAAGAGCGGCAGGCGGCGGCGCTGCGGAGCGCGTACCACCTCGCGGACCGGCGCTACGAGAACGGGATCTCGAGCTACCTCGAGGTACTGGACGCGCAGCGGAACCTGTTCGCCGCGGAGCTGGCGCTGGCGCAGGCGGAACGGCAGCAGCTTGCGGCCGCCGTCCAGCTTTACAAGGCGTTGGGAGGCGGGTGGCCGGTGGCTCGCGACAGTCTTGAGCGGGAGGGGAGGGGACGCTAGCTTCCCAGCGGCTTTTTGCGGCGCCTTTCCCGAGTAGCTCAGTTGGTAGAGCAGCTGACTGTTAATCAGCGGGTCGCAGGTTCGAGTCCTGCCTCGGGAGCTTCGAGCACAACGACTTAGGCCACCTGCCGCCGGTCCCATCGAAATCGTCCGACGGTCCGCTGCTCCGGCGCTGGCACCGCGCCTTTCGGGCTACCGGGTTCGGCGCCCGCCGGTGCCGTCCATCCGCGCCGCCCCAGGTCGAGGACTCCCATGAAATACCTGCCCTATGCCGGCACCTGTCTCTGGACGCTCCTAGCCCTCTCTTGCGGACGGGGAGAGCCGGCTAAGGGTGGACAGGCACCGGGAACCACAACGCCCCCTACCGCCGCCCCCGCCGCAGCTCCGCCGGCTGCCCCTCCCCCAGCGGCGCCGTCTGCCCCCGCCGCAGCGCCGGCGTCGGGAACCCAGGACACGACGGCCGCTCCGGCGCCGCTTCGTGATGCGTATCACACCGCGCCGCTCGACACGGTCGACGGGAAGACCTATCAAGGCTGGAAGTACTACAACCTGAACTGCGCGCGCTGCCACGGTGAGGACGCGTTGGGAACAACGATTGCCCCGCACCTGATTCTGTCACTCAAGCCCGACGGGACCATCCCCAATCAGGCCATGTTCGTTGCGACAGTGTGCGGGGGCCGGCCACAGAAGGGGATGCCGGCGTGGTGCACGATCGGTCTCACGCCGGCGCAGATCGACACGATCTATTCCTACGTCAAGGGTCGGAGCGACGCCAAGATCCACCCCGGCAGACCGGCGCGGCGCGGCCAGTAGCGAACCGGCGGCCCGTCAGGCAGGGGGCTCAGCGCCCGCGGCGCCCCTTGAAGACGGGCCGGCGCGGCTCGGCGGGGGAGGGGCCGGGGGCAGGGGCGCGGCTCTGCGAGCCGGCGGGAGCCGAGGACGGGGGCGGGGGCGGCGGCGCCAACGGCTCGTGCGGGCGAGAGGCGGGGTCGTCGCGGGGCGCGTCGTCGCCGAGTCGCTGCCGGACGATCTCGGCCAGGTTGACCGGCTGATCGCGTTTGGGCGCGGGGGCCGGTTTCGCCACCGGGGCCCCCACCGCCGCCATCGGTGCGGTGACGGCGGCCGGACCCTGCGTGAGGATCGCGAGCGCCTCGCGGGCCGCGTCCTGGATGCTGCGAAGACAGGCGGCCGCCGCCTCGCGGGCGCGGC
>DASWAI010000167.1:0-3898 GCA_036391215.1 Gemmatimonadales bacterium | reverse complement strand
GTGATCCGGCGACGCATCGGTCCCGTCAAGGCGGCCAGCGCTGACGGCACCGCGGCCGTCGCCGCGGCCGTGCCGACCGGCCGCGGCGCCCTGCCGGCCGACTCCGGGGGCAACGGCTCGGGCTCGGGGTCGGGCGAGCCCACCGGCGCCGGAACCGGAGGAGGGTTGGGGGCGCGGATCCTGGCGCGGGCCAACCAGCAGCGCCGGGACAAGCCGGCGGAGTCGGAGTCCAAGGTCTCCACCCCGCAGACTCGCTCCAGCCGCCCGCCGCAGTCTCCGCGCAAGAAGAAGAAGCGTTCCGGGCGAAGGAGATGAGCGTGACCGGAGATCCCGCCGCCAAGGTGCAGGAGCTGCTCGAGCGGATCGCCGCCGCCGCCGGCATCGACGCCACCGTCGAGATCCATGAGCAGGGTCCCGGACTGGTGGCTGAGTTCCACGGCGACAGTGACGATCTCGGGCTGCTGATCGGTCATCACGGACAGACGATCGATGCCATTCAGCATCTGGCCTATCGGTTCGCCATGCACGGCTCGGATGAGCGTCACCCGGTCGTAGTCGATGCGGCCGGGTACCGGGAGCGCCGCTCCGCCGCGCTGCGCGCGGCCGCCGACCAGGCGGCCGAGACGGCCGTGAACCACCGCCGTGCCGTCCCCCTCGAGGCGATGAGCGCGCTGGAGCGCAAGGTCATCCACGAGCATCTGAAGATGCGGCGCGACGTGGAGACCTACAGCGAGGGCCAGGAGCCGTCCCGGCGGCTGGTCGTCGCGCCTCTGGTCAACTGACCGCAGCCGCGTTCGCGCAGGATCGTTTCACGTGAAACCTTCGCCGGCTGCGCGCCGCTGTTTCACGTGAAAACCCGGGCCGAGGACCCCATCGATGGGCTGGTTGGACGCTTTGGGCTGCCGGCCGGGGCCGGGGAGCCGCTGCGCACGCTGCTCGAGGCGCTGGTCACCGACCCTCGTGCGCCAACCGCGATCACCGAGCGGGCACGGGCTCTGGACGATCATCTGGCCGACTCCCTGGTCGCCCTGGAACTGGCCCCCGTACGCGCCGCTTCGGCGATCGCCGACCTCGGCTCGGGGGCGGGGCTGCCGGCTCTGCCGCTCGCCATCGCCCTGCCCGCGGCGCGCGTGACCGCGGTCGAGAGCAACGCCCGCAAGGCGGAGTTCATCACCCAGACGGCCGCGGCGTGTGGGCTGCGCAACGTCGAGGTGGCGGTCGCCCGCGCCGAGGAGTGGGCTGACGGGAGGGCGGCCTGCGACCTCGCCACCGCCCGGGCGCTGGCTCCGCTGGCGGTTGTGGCCGAGTACGCGGCACCGCTGCTTCGACTGGGTGGAATGCTAGTGGTCTGGCGGGGTCAGCGCGACCTGGCTGAGGAGGAGGCGGCCGCCACCGCTGCCCGCGTGCTCGGTCTCGAGATCCAGCCGCCTGTCCGGGTGGAGCCCTACGCACGGGCCGCTCACCGTCACCTGCACCCGATGATCAAGGTCGCCGAGACCCCGGCGCGTTTTCCCCGGCGTCCCGGCATGGCCCGCAAACGGCCGCTGGGAGCGGCTTCCGCCCGATCCGTCTGACCGGCCACGGCGCTAGCTTGAGAGCGGAGATGGGCATGGTCTACGCAATCGCGAACCAGAAGGGCGGGGTCGGCAAGACCACCACCGCGGTCAATCTGGCCGCCTGCGTGGCCGAGGCCGGCTACGAGTCCCTGCTGATCGATATCGACCCCCAGTCGAACGCCACGCTGGGGCTCGGGATCGACAAGAACACGCGGCCGTCGGTGTACGACGCGCTGGTCGGCGATCACGAACTTGCCGAAGCCGTCATGCCCAGTGGAATCCCACATCTGAGCGTGATCCCCGCGGGCCCGGACCTGGCTGGGGCGACCGTGGAGCTACCACGCGTGGCCGGCTCGGAGAATCGCCTGCGCGAGACGCTGGCCGGGATCCGCGAGCGCTACGCCTTCGTGCTCCTGGACTGCCCGCCGTCGCTCGGGCCGCTGACGGTCAACGCGCTCGTCGCTGCGGATCGGGTGATCGTTCCCGTGCAAGCCGAGTACTTCGCGCTCGAGGGCCTGGCCGGTCTGCTCGACACGCTGGCGCTCGTGCAGCGCGAGCTCAACCCGCGGCTCACCGTGGCCGGCATGCTGCTGACCATGCACGACGGTCGCACCCGGCTTGCGCAGGACGTCGAGCGCGAGGTTCGCGAGCACTTCCCGCGGCTGGTCTTCAACACGGTGATCCCCAGGAATGTCCGGGTCGGCGAGTCCCCCAGCTTCGGCAAGCCGGTGATCCATTACGACCCGCACTGCGCGGGGGCCGACGCCTACTTCGAACTGGCCAAGGAGGTGGCGGCCCGTGGCTGAGCGCGCCCGCGGCGGCATGGGACGGGGCCTGTCGGCGATCCTGTCGGTGGCTCCGCGGGACGAGCCCGAAGAACTGCGTGAGCTGCCGCTCGAGCTGATCGTCCCGAATCCCAACCAGCCCCGGACCGTATTCGACGAGGCCTCGCTGCTCGCCTTGGCGGAGTCGATCAAGGTGGCCGGCGTGCTCCAACCGGTGCTGGTCCGCCCGGTGCCCGGGGGGACTTTCGAACTGATCGCCGGCGAGCGGCGCTGGCGGGCCGCCGGCCTGGCTGAGCGTGACACGGTGCCGGCGATCATCCGCCACCACGATGACGCCGCATCGCTGGAGATGGCGCTGGTCGAGAACATGGCCCGTGAGGACCTCAACCCAATCGAGGAGGCCCGCGCCTGCGCCGCGCTGAGCGAGGAGCTCGGGCTCTCCCGGGAGCAGGTCGGCGCCCGGGTCGGTCGCGGACGGGTGGCCGTGTCCAACCTGATCCGGCTACTCGACCTCCCCGACGAGGCGATCGGGGCGATCGAGGTCGGTCAGCTCTCCGAGGGCCACGGCCGCGCCCTCCTGACCGCCACCGACCACGACGCGCGCCGCCGGCTGACCCGCGCCGCCGTCACCGAGGGGTGGTCGGTGCGGGAGCTCGAGGCCCGGGCCCGCCAGGCCAACGAGCAGTCCGTGGCCCCGCGCCGCCCGCGCCGCCGCGCCGCCGCTCTGCATCCCGACCAGCAGGCGGCCGTAGCGCGGATCCATGACCGCTTCGGGGCGGTGTTCGGTCGCGAGGTCGACGTCAGCGCCGCGGTCGGCGGCGGCTACCGCCTGCAGCTCAGCTTCGAGTCCGCCGACGAGGCGCTCGAGCTCGCCCGGCGTCTGCAGCCCTGATCGCCGAGGATCGAACCCGGCTCCGCCGTCGTTAGAATCTCCGGCCTCCGGGCGATTAGCTCAGTCGGTTAGAGCGCTTCTCTGATAAGGAAGAGGTCCCAGGTTCGAGTCCTGGATCGCCCACTCGAGATCGCCCGGCCGTTGGGCCTGGACAGCGACGGTGGGGAGTGGCTACCTGCGCCTCTCGAAAACGATGGGGCCGCCGGTTTGGCTGGCGGGCGCGCCGGCAATGGCGTCGGTCGCCGCGCCGAAGTGAACGATGGCTGACTCGCCTGTGGTCCAACGGAGCCCGAGCGCGGCCAGGCATCTGGTGAGATTCAGGGTGTAGGTGATCGTGTTCGCCGGATCTGCGGGCTGATCGGGAGCCAGATCCATGAGCCCGCCGGCGGTCTGACCAAATTGCGCCAGCGCCTGGGGCGCAGACAGGTTCGGGTCAGTCGTGGAGAAGGCGCTCGGTGGGCAGGGGAGATTCGGGCTCGCCGCCCCGACGCTCTGGACGCTCGCGCCGTAGCCGAGCTTGCCGATGTCTGTCCAGGCGCCCTGCTCCGGCGGTATCGGCTTGCGCTGAGGACGCCAGAAGGTCAGCTGCAGCACCACCTCACCGTTGCCGCCGGCGGCGACCGGGAACGGGTTGCCGGGGGTGCCTGGCCCGGTCGCCGGCGGCC
>DASWAI010000166.1:0-11569 GCA_036391215.1 Gemmatimonadales bacterium | reverse complement strand
CAGGCGCGGCACTGGCTGGGCGCCGCCTTCTCCGCCGTCACGCTCGATCGGATCGACGTGCCGTTCGAGGCCGCTTCGCCCGCGGCCGCATGGAACGTGCTCCGCACGGCGACCGGCCGCGTCGCCGCCGCTTATGCCGCGCTGGATGCCGCGGCGCAGGCGCGCCTGGACGCGGAGATGGTGCGCTTCTTCGAGGCATTCTGCCGGAGCGACGGGCGGGTGCTCTGGCCGCGCGAGGCGCTCGTCGTCCGAGGCATTCGCGCGTGAACCGACTGGGCGCCGCCGCCTCCGCCTACCTCCGCTCCGCCGCGCACCAGCCGATCCACTGGTTTGCCTGGGGCGAGGACGCCTTCGACGCGGCGCGCGCCGCCGACAAGCCGATCCTCCTCGACATCGGCGCCGTCTGGTGCCACTGGTGCCACGTGATGGATGGCGAGTCCTACGAGCACCCCGAGATCGCCGAATTCCTCAACACCCATTTCGTCTGCATCAAGGTGGATCGCGACGAGCGGCCCGACGTCGATGCCCGCTACCAGCGCGCGGTTCAGGCGCTCACCCGCCAGGGCGGCTGGCCGCTCACTGCCTTCCTCACGCCGGACGGGCAGGTGTTCTACGGCGGCACCTACTTCCCACCCGACGGGAAGTACGGCCGCCCCGGCTTCCGGTCCGTGCTCGGCGGCGTCCTCGACGCATGGCGGAACCGGCGCCAGCAGCTCGAGGGACAGGCCCTTGCGATCCGCCGGGCGATCGAGCAGCAGGGCGGCGAAGCGGCTGCCGGGGAGCTCTCGCCGGGGCTGGTGGACGCCGGCATCGAGGCCATGCTGGAGGTGTTCGACCCAGTGAACGGGGGCTTCGGCGGCCAGCCGAAGTTCCCCCATCCCGGGGCGATCCGGCTGTTGCTGGCGCGCTGGTGGGACGACCCCCGGCCCGAGCTCAGGCAGGTGATCGACCGCACGCTCGAGGGCATGGCGCGCGGGGGCATCCATGACCACCTCGGCGGCGGCTTCCACCGCTACAGCGTGGATGCCGAGTGGATCGTGCCGCATTTCGAGAAGATGGCGTACGACAACTCCGAACTACTGCGGGTCTATTCCGACGCGTACGCGGCGCTCGGCACCGAGGCGTACGCCGACGTGGCACGCGGGATCGTCCGCTGGGTGCGGGAGGTCATGGCGGACCCCGACGGCGGCTACGCGGCAAGCCAGGACGCCGACGTGGGACTCGACGACGACGGCGACTACTTCACCTGGACCCGCGAGGAGGCGGCCGCGGTGCTTTCGCCGGGCGAGCTGCAGGTGGCCGGCGCCTACTTCGACATTGGCACCGCGGGCGAGATGCATCACAACCCCGCCAAGAACGTGCTCTATGCCGCTCTCCCGGTTCAGCAGCTCGCGCAACAGCTCGGCGGGGAAGAGGCGGAGATCGTGCGGCTCCTCGGCGCGGCAGAGGCGAAGCTCCGCGCCGCCCGCGCGCGCAGGCCCGTACCTTTCGTCGATCGCACTCGGTATGCGAGCTGGAACGCCATGCTGGCATCCGCCATGCTTCAGGCCGGGGCCGTCCTGCGTGATCCCTGGCCCGCCGAGCACGCACTCAGGACCCTGCGCCGGCTGCGGGTAGAGTCGCCGGAGCCCGACGCGGTACCCCACACACCGGGCGGGGCGAGCGGCCTGCTCGAGGATCAGGCGCAGGCGGCCGGGGCGGCGCTCGATGCATACGAGGCGACCGGGGACGACGGCTGGCGCGCCTGGGCGGAGGCGATCGCTGGCCGCGTCTGGCGCGATTACCGCGACCCGGCCGGCGGGCTCGTTGACCGGGCGGGGCCGGCCGGTGAAGGTCTCCTCCCGGCCAGGATCAGACCGATCGAGGACGCGCCGACCCCGTCGGCGAACGGCGTCGCGGGACTCGTTTTCTCCCGGCTGGCCGACCTCACGGCGGACGACACGTGGCGGAGGCGGGCAGGAGAGCTGCTCCGCTCGTTCGCCGGCCACGGCGCCGACCTCGGCCTCCACGGTGCGACGTATCTCACGGCGGTGGACCGGTACCTGAATCCCGCGGTCCACCTCATCGTCGTCGGGCCCAGCGACGATCCCTCCGCCGCGGCAATGCATCAGGAGGCACTTCGAACCTACGCCCCCCGCCGCGTCGTGCAGCGGGTCGCTGGTGCGGGCGGACGCGCGCTTCCCCCGGCCGTGCTCAGCATGCTCGGCCGCGCCGTGGGGCCAGCGGGCTACGCCTGCCGCGGCGACGCCTGCAGTCCGCCGGCCACGGGTCCGGACGAGTGGCGTGCCGTGCTACGCTCTATCCGACCCCTCCGGCCGGACGTTACATTACCGGCCCGGTAGGGCATTCCATCCCATTCGAGCGCACTGTGTCCAAAACGGCTACAATCGAGACCAGCAAGGGAACCATCGTCGCCGAGCTGTTCGACATCGAGGTGCCGAACACCGTGGCGAATTTCGAGAAGCTGGCCAACAGCCAGTTCTATGACGGCACCCGGTTCCACCGCGTGATTCGCGACTTCATGATTCAGGGGGGCGACCCCCTGTCCCGGGACCCCGGCAATCCTCGGGTGGGGACCGGAGGACCCGGCTACAAGATCAAGTGCGAGACCGATCGCAACACGCACAAGCACGTCGCCGGCACGCTCTCGATGGCTCACGCGGGGAAGGACACCGGCGGGAGCCAGTTTTTCATCTGCCACGGGCCCCAGCGGCACCTGGATGGTGTCCATACGGTCTTCGGCCAGGTCACGAAGGGGATGGACGTCGTCCTCGAGATCAAGCAGAACGACGTCGTTCACTCGATCCGGGTCGCCTGACCTGCAGGTCGATTTCGCAGTCCTCGCCGACTACGCGCTGATCGACCAGCAGGGCAAGCTCTCGGTCCTGGGGATCTTCCAGCACGTATGGGTCGTCGCCTTCCCAGCCGTGCATCCGCGGACGCACCTCGTCCTCCGGGTGCGCGGGCGTCGCACCGAGATCGGGGTACACACAATCCGGATCCGGTTCGTGGACGACGCGGGCACCGAACTTCTGGGAGGCGAGGGGACCGTGCAGTTCGGCGAGCCGCCGGCCGGAGTCGTGGACGTCGAGGCCGGAGCCGTGCTCGTGTTCGACGTACCGCTCCCGCGGCCGGGGCAGTTCGCCTTCGAGATCTCCCTCGACGGCGCGCCCATGACGCGGGTCCCGCTCACGGCAGCACAGGGGGCATTCTAAGCCGCTTCACGATCTCTTCATCAACCCCGGTGCATTGTCGGCGGCGAGGAAGCCCAATGGTGCCTCCGCCCATCGTGGCCGCCCGTAGCGCCGTTCGAAATCTGTAACTGATCCGCGCCCCTTTCCAGGAGGCGACCTATGCGAGGTGTCCTCGTCCGCTGCGCCGTTGGCCTTGCCGCCGCGGCGCTTCTTTTTTCTGCCCCGGCCTTCGCCCAGGGCTTCGGGGTCTACGAGCAGGGCGCCTGCGCGATGGGACGCGCAGGCACGGGTGTCGCCAAGCCCTGCGCGGATGGATCAAGCGTCTTCTTCAATCCCGCGAACGTCGCCCGGACACCGGACGTCTTGAGCCTTGGCGGCACGCTCATCGCCCCCCGAGGCACGTTCACCAACGACCTCACCGGGATCCAGAGCGAGCTCGCGCACAAGTATCGGCCGGTGCCGAATCTCTACCTCGTGAAGGGGATGGATCTGGGCGGCAGCGTGAACCGGGTGGCCTTCGCACTCGGCCTCTTCGCTCCGTACGGCCTCACCACCGAATGGCCGGACACGGAGGAGGTCCGCTTCCTCGGCTATCGGAGTGACATCCGCGCGATCTACCTCCAGCCCACGGTCGCAGTCGAGCTCGCCCACCGGGTCTCGGTCGGCGCCGGGCTCGACGTCGACTTCGCCCACGTCCAGCTCAAGCAGCGGGTGGACCTGTCCACTCAGCTCGCGGCGCCGGGCGTCACCTTTGGCATGCTGGGCATCCCCGCCGGCACCGACTTCGCCGACGCCAACCTCGACGGCAACGCCACCCACGTAGGCTTCCATGTCGGCGTATCGGCCAGGGTGACCGACTGGCTGGACATCGGGGCGCGATACCTGTCGCGGCAGTCAGTCGGCTTCAACAACGCCTCGGCGGTGATCGCCCAGGTTCCCACGAACCTCGTGATTCCGGCCGCGCTCCCCGGGATCCCGGCCGGCACGCCGGTGGACGCGCTCGTCGCCCCGCAGTTCACCGGAGCCGGCCTGCTCACGAACCAGACGGCCTCCACCGTCATCCGGCTGCCGGATCAGGCGGTGTTCGGCGTGGCCGCGCGGGTGGCGCCGAGGCTCACTCTGCTGAGTGACGTGCAGTACACCCACTGGAAGTACTTCGATTCGATCGCGGTGACGTTCCAGAAGCTGCCGCTCGAGGTGCTCCACTTCGACGACAAGGACGTCTGGGGCTTCCGGGTCGGTGGGGAGTTCGAGGCAACCCCGGGCCTCACGCTCCGCGGCGGCTGGTACACCCACGACGGGGCCTCGGCGGACTACGCGGTGACGCCGAACCTCCCCGAGGGCAACCGCAGTTCGTTCACGGCGGGCATCGGGGCGCGGATCTCCAAGGGATTCCGGATCGACGCGGCGTACCAGTACATCGACCAGGCGGACCGGCGTGGACGCACGGTGCCGCTGGCCGGCTATCCGGCAGGCTGCAACATCTCGAGCGGGGCGGCGTGCCCCGCGCTGGTACAGCAGAACAATGGTCTCTATTCGTTCCACGCGCACCTCTTCGGTGCGACCTTCTCGTACGCGTTCTGACGGGAGAGCCGACCGTATGCAACTTCGCCACCTCGCGGCGTTCCTCGGCCTCGTGCTCCCGCTCGCAGGCTGCCGCTCCGACGAGGCGCTGAACGCACCCGACCTCTCCAACAACGGCGGGCTGCTCCAGCGCTACGTGTCCATGGGTAACAGCATCACCGCCGGCTTCCAGTCCGCCGGCATCAACGACAGCACCCAGCTCCAGTCCTACCCCGTCCTGTTCGCGGCTCAGGCCAAGGCCCCGTTCTTCGAGCCTCTGCTCAGCAAGCCCGGATGCCCGGCGCCGTTCGACATCAACTCGACCAATCCTCCCCACAGGCTCGGGGGCGGCGGCAGCACCGACTGCGCGCTTAGGGAGCCAACGGCGCTCCCTTACGTGAGCAACGTGGCCGTGCCCGGCGTGACCTCGTTCGGGGTCGAGAGCAACACGAGCCCGTTCGGTGGCACCAATGCGCTCACCCAGTTCATCCTGGGAGGGCGGACCCAGGTGAAGGCGATGATGGACGCCCATCCGACGTTCGTGTCCGTCTGGGTGGGGAACAATGACGTCTTGGGGTCGCTGACAAGCAGCAGCAACCCCGGAGACCCGGCGCTGGTCACGCCTGAGCCGGCCTTCGAAGCGAACTACGGGCCGATCCTGGACAGCATCCAGAAGGTCGGCGCCAAGGCAGTGCTCATCGCCGTTGAAGATGTGGCACTCATTCCCTACGCCTCGAGCGGCGCCACCTATTGGTGTATCAAGAACCAGCCCGCCTGCGGTTTCACGACACCCGCCCCGTTCCCCGGCACGTTCCAGGTCGCGCTCAATTGCGCACCCAAGGTGGCCGTCCCGACCTCGAACGGTGACTCGGTGCTCGTGCCGTCGATCATTGGGATCGCAAAGCTCCAGGCAGCCGCCCAGGGTGCCACCACCACGCTTGACTGCACCGTGGATAACGAGGTGGTGCTCCCCCTGGAGTACAAGACGCTGCGGAATGCCGTGCAGGGCTACAACAGCTACATCGCGGACCAGGCGCAGCAGAGGGGCTGGGCGTACCTCGACTTCAACCCGGCGCTCCTCGCCTACAAGGCCGACCCGACCAAGATCACGACCTTCCCGTCGCTCCCAACGGGGCCGAGCCAGCCCAACGTGCTGTTCGGCAGTTACTTCTCGCTCGACGGGGTACATCCCAGCGCCGCAGCGCATCGGGTCATCGCCGACTCCCTGATCTCCGCCGTGAACCAGAAGTACGGGACGACGATTCCATTCGCGGGGCCGTAACCGGCAGCGGTGAACAGTGAATGGGGGGCTCCGATCAACGGCGGAGCCCCCTGTTCACTGTTTACCGTTCCCCGTTGTCCGTTCACCCTTATTCTTCCTGCCATGCCCACCCTTGCCGACGCCGGCTGGTCCCGCGACCGCGCCCTGGCCCTGATGCACGAATACACCGCCTCGGAACCGCTCCGGCGACACATGTACGCCGTCGAGATCGCGATGCGGGCCATGGCGGAGCGCGCGGGCGAGGACCCCGAGGCGTGGGGCCTCGTCGGGCTGCTGCACGATTTCGACTATGAGCGGCTCCCCAACGACGCGCATTCCTCCACTGCGGAGCACCCGAGCGAGGGGGTGCGCATCCTGGCCGCCGCCGGGTTCCCCGAGCCCATGCAGCGCGCCATCCTCGCCCATGCGAGCTACACCGGCGTACCGCGCGATACGCCGATGGCCCGGGCGCTCTTCGCCGTGGACGAGCTGTCGGGCTTCCTCGTCGCCTGCGCGCTGGTCCGCCCCTCGCGGAGTCTGGCCGATCTCGAGGTGTCGAGCGTCAAGAAGAAGCTCAAGGACAAGGCCTTTGCCCGCGGCGTGAGCCGGGACGACATCCGCCAAGGAGCGGAGGAGCTGGGCGTGTCGCTCGACGACCACATCGGCTTCGTTCTGGCCGCGCTCCGGCCGCACGAGCGCCAATTGGGTCTCGGCGCCGCATGACTGCAGGCGGGCCCTCGCGGGCGGCGCGGGTCATCGAGGCCGCGCTCAACCGCGCGGCGGGCGGCCCACCGATCCCCGGCAACCGGGTACGGCTCCTCGTTGACGGCCCCGAGACCTACGACCTCATGCTCGACCTAATCGCGACGGCCGAGCGCTGGATCCACCTCGAGAACTATATCATCCGCGACGACCGCACCGGCTGGCGCTTCGCGGAGGCCCTGGCGGCCCGGGCGCGGGCGCGCCTCCCGGTGCGGGTGATGTACGACTGGCTGGGCTCCGTCGGAACCGGCCGCAAGTACTGGCGCTTCCTGCGGGACGCGGGAGTGGAGGTGCGTCGCTTCAACCCGCCCCGGCTGCTGCGGGTCTTCGCGAACCTGACGCGCAACCATCGGAAGCTGCTGGTTGTCGACGGCAGCAGCGCCGTGATCGGTGGCCAGTGCATCGGCGACGAGTGGACCGGCGACCCCGCGCGGGGCATCCCCCAGTGGCGCGATACCGCCGTCGAGATCGTCGGGCCAGCGGCGGGCGCGCTGGACGCCGCGTTCGCGGTGACCTGGGCACTGATGGGGCGCCCGCTGCCGGCAAACGAGGTCGGCGCCGACATCGACCCTTGCGGCGGCGCCCAGGTGCGCGTGATCGCGGGCGAGCCCGGGCGGGAGCGGGCATACCGGGCGCTGGAGTACATCGCGGCCGGCACGATAGACCGGCTGTGGATCACGGACGCGTACATGGTCCCGCCGCCGAGGCTCTTCCAGGCCCTGGTCGACGCGGCCAGCGCGGGCGCCGACATCCGGCTGCTCGTACCCGGGGCGAGCGACGTTCCCGTCGTTCGGAACCTGACGCGCATCGGCTACCGCCGGCTCCTGCGGGCCGGCATCCGGATCTTCGAGTGGGACGGCCCTATGCTGCACGCGAAGACGCTGGTATCCGACGGCCGGTGGGCCCGCATCGGCACGAGCAACCTCAACGCCTCCAGCCTGCTGGGCAACTACGAGCTGGACGTGCTAATCGAGGACGAGGGGTTCGCCCGGGACCTCGAGGCCCAGTTCCGGCGCGACGTCGGATCGAGCCTCGAGGTGCAGCGCCGGGTGTACCGGGCGCCGAAGCGGCTCCAGCCGATCATCCCGTCAGGCCTTGCGCGCCAGCCCGCGGCACAGCCCCGGCGACGCCCGCGCGCCCGGCGGGAGCTTCGCGGCCGCGCCGCCATCGCCACCCGCACGCTCATCAGCGGCGCTCGCCGCTCCATTTACGGGCCGATCAGCCTCGCACTGGTCGTGCTGGGCCTGCTCTTCATCGGATTGCCCAGCACCATGGCCTACGGGTTCGGGGCGGTGTGCGTCTGGCTGGCGGTCTCCGCGGGGCTGGAAGCTTTCGCCCGCCGCCGGGAGGGCTGACCGACCGCCTCCTGCGCTCCGGCTAACGTTCCGGCCGGCGCCGGGTCAAATTGCACCAATCCCGCCGGCCGGCTGCGACCCCGGCGGGCCACTGCACACCGAGGCGCGCATGAGCACCACTTTGGCCACCACCGCGGAGCGCATGGCCCAGCTCCCGCCGGACGTCCCGTCCGATGCCGTCATCGTCACCCGTAACCTCCAGCGCGACTACGACATGGGTGGCGAGATCGTACACGCGCTCCAGGGCGTCGACGTCACCATCCGCAAGAACGAGTTCGTCGCGATCATGGGACCGTCCGGATCGGGCAAGTCCACCCTCATGAACCTGATCGGCTGCCTCGACAGCCCCACCGGCGGGGAGTACTGGCTCAACGGACACCGCGTTTCGGAGCTGCACGACGACGAGCTGGCCCGGATCCGGAACCGCGAGATCGGGTTCGTGTTCCAGACATTCAACCTGCTGCCCCGCGCGACCGCACTGCACAACGTCGAGCTTCCGCTGGTGTACGCCGGCATTGGAAGCAAGGAGCGCCGGACGCTGGCCGCCGAGGCCCTCCAGCGCGTCGGCCTCGCTGACCGGGTGCAGCACAAGCCCAACGAGCTTTCCGGAGGCCAGCGGCAGCGCGTCGCGATCGCGCGGGCACTGGTGAATCGGCCCAGCATCCTGCTCGCGGACGAGCCGACCGGGAACCTGGATTCGACCACGAGCCAGGAGATCATGGGCCTCTTCCGGACGCTGCACGACGAGGGGCAGACCATTGTACTCGTGACGCACGAGTCCGACATAGCCGCGCACGCATACCGGCAGATCCATCTCAAGGACGGGCGGGTCGAGCGCGATTTCGCGACGCCCGGCCGGCCGGCCTGACGGCCGGCCCTGGGTCCCGGAACCGGCCGGCCGTTCGCGGCGTTGATTCCCAGCATCGCTCCGGCCCTGGAGTCGTCCCGTGACCTCGTCCATGTACCCGTTGCCAGTGCCGGAGGACGTCGTGTCCTCCAGCAGCCCGATCCCGGTCAAGCGCCATCACGGCGTGGTCCGGCTGGCACACTGGCTGAACGCGATCGTGCTCCTGGGCATGATCGCGAGCGGGCTCCAGATCTACCAAGCCTTTCCCCACTTCGGCGAGAAGGGGAAGGTCTACCCCTTGCCGAATCCTTTTGACTCCGGCGGTTTCCCCTCAGGCTTCCCGGAGTGGGCGCGGCTCGGCGGCTGGCTTGCGGGCGGACTCAACTGGCACTTCGCGCTCGCGTGGCCGTTCGTCGTCACCGGGCTGGTGTACCTCGGGTTCCTGGTCCTGTCCGGCGAGTGGCGGGCGTTGCTCTTCCGCCCGAGCGACGTGAAGCCGGCCATCGCGATGCAGCTCTACTACCTGCGCCTCCGGAAGGAGCACCCGCCCCAGGGTAAGCACAATGCGCTCCAGAAGGGCGCGTACACGTTCGTCGTGCTGCTGGGCGCGCTGTCGGCCCTGACCGGGTTTGCGATCTACAAGCCGGTGCAGCTCGCCTGGCTCACCCGCCTGTTCGGCGGCTACGAGCTGGCGCGATACTGGCACTTCCTGTTCGTGTGGATCTTCGTCGGCTTCACCCTGCTGCACGTCGTGCTGGTGTTCCTGGTGGACCCCGCGTCGCTTCGCGCGATGATCACGGGGTGGTACCGGGGGAGGTTCCCGAGCCATGGCTGACCGGAGACTCGACCGCCGGGACTTTCTCCGGCTCGGGCTCGTGGCGGGCCCTGCGTCGCTGGTCGCCGCGTGCGGCTGGGACGGCGGCCCCCTGATCCAGCCGAGGCTCAGCGCCATCTCGCGCTTCAACGACTGGGTGGGCGAGCACGTGCTGATGTCCTCGTCCCGCCTCGCGCGGACCTATCCGGCCTCCGCGCGCAGCGGCACCATGCCGTCCTACTTCGTCAGCGACACGACGCCGCTCCTCCCTGATCCGGCCCGCTGGTCGCTCGAGGTCGGCGGGCTCGTCCGGAAGCCGACCAGCTTCACCCGGACGATGCTCGAGGCCCTCCCCTCGGTGAGCTACACGGTCAAGCATCACTGTGTGGAGGGATGGACGGCGATCTCGAGCTGGGCGGGCGTGCCGGTGGCGACGGTCGCGGCGCTGGTTGAGCCGCTGCCGGCGGCCCGGTACCTGAAGTTCGAGTCGTTCGACGAGAATTACTACAACGGGTGGGACCTCAAGAGCGCGATGCACCCGCAGACTATCCTGGCCTACGCCCACGACGACCAGCCGCTCAGGCCCGATCACGGCGCGCCGCTCCGGGTCTACTCTCCGATCAAGCTGGGCTACAAGATGACGAAGTACCTCACCCGGATGACCTTCACGGCCGAGCGGCCCGGCGGGTACTGGGAAGATCAGGGATATCCGTGGCTGGGCGGCCTGTAGGCCGGTGGTCCGGCCAGATGCTCAGGGCCGGCCGGCCCGGATGGTGAGCGGCCAGCTCACCCGCCGGGCCGAGTCGGGCGGCCCCCATACCCCCCGCAGCGCTTCCTCCACGGCGACCACCGGATCGCGTCCGAGTGTCTTTGCGCACCGCGTGGTGGCAGACCAACTGCGGAGGTAACCCGCGAGCTGCGGCAGCGTCCAGGCCGCCTCCAGCGAGAGCGCCGGCGTCGCCACCTCCCCGAACGGAAACGGGATGGGCCGATACTCCGACAGCACGAGGTCCCGCTCGGGGGGCCAGTAGTCCTCGACCGTATCGCGGTTGTAGCGGTGCACGATCCGATCGACCGCCGGGTCGTCGAGCCGGCAATCGCCGTAGCACCAGACCGCGAGCACGCCGTCCGGCGCGAGTACGCGCCTCGCCTCGCCGAAGAACCGCGGCAGATCGAACCAGTGCAGCGCCTGCGCCACGGTCACCAGGTCCGCCCATCCCCTCGGCAATCCGCTCGCCTCGGCCGGGGCCACGCGGTACTCCACGCGCCGATGCGGCGTCGCGTGGCCCACCTGCGCCGCGCTCGCGTCCGTGCCCACCACGCAGGCGAAGTGCTCCGCGAGACCCACGGCGGCCTGACCGCTGCCGGTGCCGACGTCCCAGGCGCGTTCACGGCGAGGCGCCGTTTCCGCGAGCCATTCGAACAGGCGCGGCGGATACGTCGGCCGGAACATCGAGTAGGTCGCGGCGTGCCCGGAGAAATGGTCCTTGAACGGTGTGCTCATGCCGGGCTCGATCGGGGTTTCCCGCATCCGAATGTCTTGCGGATCGTCGCTTTGCGAGTGAAGATATCCTCCCCGATCCCTCCAAATGCCTCGGCCAGGACCGCTCATGCTCCGAGCCTGCTTCCTCGGCACCGGTTTCGCCGTGCCCGATCGCGTGGTCACCAACGACGATCTCGCACGGGTCATGGACACGACCGACGAGTGGATCCGCACCCGAACCGGCATCGAGCAGCGCCGATGGGTCCGGGAAGGCGAGACCGGCGCCGATC